>CANJFK010000249.1 GCA_947473535.1 Legionellaceae bacterium
TACGGCGGCTTCGGAGCCGGATTAAATTTAGGCATATTCCCTAATCGCAATTGTTTTTCCATCTCCTGTTCTCGACGCTCATTATCAAATTCACGTCGCGCTTCCGTATTCAATGGTGGCTCCGGATTTAGGTTAGGATCAATGCCATCAAAACGTTGACTATCCAGCCATGGATTTTGCAAAATATTATTTTGCAAATCACCTTCAGGCGCCGCTTGCTGGCGTTGTTCTTCATGATGCTCACGCGCATGCACCTTAGCAAGCCGCCGATGTCCATCTTGCTCAGCCAACCGCCGCTGGCGATCCATGGTGCCGCTTTCCTCAACCAAGTAACTGCCGGACCGTTTGCGATTAGGTCTGTCAGCAACAAAAAAAACAATCGGAATTCGCAGTGATGAACCAAGGCCCGTATGCTGAATGCGTAAAACTTGATTGACCTCCCCCACTGTTTTAGGGGTAGCTTCAAGCATTATTGTACATGTTTCTGCAGGCAGCAACGTGTGGCCCAAACTGCATGTACCGCCCGTAATTCTTAACCGAGGATCACCACCCGCAAGCAGGTTCACAGCGCTAATCGTCACGGGAAAATCGCCGGTATTGCGCAGAGTGTAATGCTGAGCAATAACTTTGGTACCTAATACCAAGTCGCTCCAAATTGGGTTAGGCAGAATCCAGGCAATTAATCCCTGTGACCGGCCAGCTATTCGCATGCTCTTATTCATATCGTTAAGTATAGTTGATTATAAATAGTCGCGATGTAATATTTCCGCAATTTGGACTGCATTCGTTGCCGCACCCTTGCGAAGGTTATCCGCCACCACCCACAAATTTAAACCGCATGGGTGCGAAATGTCTTGCCTGATTCGGCCAACAAACACGTCATCATGACCTGTTGCGTGCTCAAACGACGTTGGGTATTTTAATTTTGCTGGATCATCCATCAATTTTATGCCGGGCGCTGCAGACAACAATTTTCGTGCTTTTGCCGCCGTTAAAGGCGACTTTAACTCCACATGAATCGCTTCCGAATGTCCATAAAGCACAGGAACTCGTACAGCCGTGGGATTAACCATAATCGTATCATCACCCAATATTTTACGCGTTTCCCACACCATCTTCATTTCTTCACGGGTGTAGCCATTGTCTTGAAATTCATCAATGTGTGGCAAAACATTAAACGCAATTTGGTGAGGATAAACGACTGGCTTTGCTGGTCTACCATTCAATAATTCGCCCAGCTGCGTGATCAATTCACTGACTGCTTTCTTACCGGTGCCTGAAACCGCTTGGTAAGTCGCAACGTTGATTCGCGTAATGCCCACAGCATCCTGCAGCGGCTTAAGAGCGACCACCATTTGAATGGTCGAACAATTCGGATTAGCAATAATGCCATGATTTGTGTATTGCGCAATTTTCTGCGGATTAACTTCAGGGACGACCAATGGAATATCGTCAACATAACGAAAACAAGATGTATTGTCGATGACGACACAGCCTGCGGCTGCAGCAATCGGCGCAAATTCTTGCGACACTGAACCACCCGCTGAGAACAGCGCAATATCCACATCAGTGAAGTCGAACGTAGCTAAATCCAACACATCAATTGTTTTTTTATTAAATCGAACCGTTTTACCTACAGAACGAGCGCTCGCTAAAGGATAAAGGTTAGCCACAGGAAAATTTCGCTCTTGTAAGATTGTCAGAATCGTTTCACCAACAGCACCTGTAACACCGACCACCGCTACATTTAATTTTCTTACCATATTAACCTCATTTAGACGTGATCTTTACAAACATTGTGCCTTATGGCGCAAAAAAAGATCCATTAACACCAAAGCCATCATCGCTTCAGCAATAGGAACTGCTCGAATACCAACACACGGATCGTGGCGGCCTTTTGTGACCACAACCACTTCTTCGCCCTGTGTATTAACGGATTGACCTGGTGTCACAATACTTGATGTTGGTTTTAATGCGATACTCACTTCAAGTGTTTGACCTGTAGAAATGCCACCCAACACACCGCCGGCATGATTACTTAAAAAACCCAGCGCCGACATCTCATCACGATGCTCACTACCTAATTGGGTCACGGCATCAAATCCTGCACCAATCTCAACGCCTTTTACTGCATTAATAGACATCATCGCAAACGCTAAACAGGCATCAAGTTTATCAAACACGGGTGAGCCTAATCCAATGGGCACGCCCCGTGCAATGACACCAACACGAGCGCCAACCGAGTCGCCCTCTCGACGTAGCTGGTCAATCAACGCAGCTAACGCCTGAACTTGTTGCGTATTGGGACAAAAAAACGGGTTATTATTGATTTCAGTTTCATCTTCAAATTGAACCGCTATGGGTCCCATTTGCTGCAAATAACCCATAATATCGATGTTTAAATACTGCTTTAAATACAGCCGAGCAATCGCTCCTGCAGCGACCCGTGCTGCCGTTTCTCGCGCTGACGATCGCCCACCGCCACGATGATCACGATGGCCATATTTATGGTGGTACGTAAAATCAGCATGCCCTGGACGAAAAACAGCTTGGTTTGCAACGTAATCACGGCTACGCTGATCTTGGTTATGAATCAATAACATGATAGGCGTGCCCGTTGTACGCCCCTCAAAAACACCCGAAAGAATTTGAACACAATCATCTTCTCGGCGTTGTGTGGTGTATTTTGATTGCCCAGGTTTACGCTTGTCCAAAAACGGTTGAAGATCAACAGCATCCAAGCTCAAACCCGGCGGACATCCATCAACAATGCATCCGATAGCAGGTCCATGGCTTTCACCAAACGTTGTGACTGTAAATAATGTGCCAAAGGTGTTTCCGCTCATTTAAAATAATCAACTAATTGCTGGCGAGTTAATAAAAACACACCCTGCCCGCCGTGTTCAAAATCAAGCCAGGTAAACGGAACGTGTGGATAAGCATCCACCAATGCGTGTTCACTATTCCCGACTTCCACCACTAAAATACCCTGCTCACTTAAATAAGCATGTGCGCTATGGAGAATTTTTTCAACGATAGCGAGACCTTGGTTCGTGGTCTCTAGCGCTAACGCAGGTTCATGACGATATTCATCGGGCAAGGTTAGCATTTCGTCTTGTCCAACATAAGGTGGATTACTAACGATGATATCGTATTGAATGCCTGCCAGTGCATCAAAGCAATCCGACTGAATCAACGACAAGACATCACGTAGCCCATGACGTTGTTGATTCATGTTTGCGACAATGAGCGCATCTGGAGAAATATCCACCGCGTCAACTTTTACATCAGGAAAGGCATAACAACAAGCAATAGCAATGCACCCGCTTCCGGTACATAAATCTAAAATTCGCTCGACATTGCCGGCATCAACCCATGGCGAAAATTGTTGACGAATTAATTCAGCTATCGGTGAACGCGGGATCAGGACGCGCTCATCAACATAAAAAGACA
>CANJFK010000250.1 GCA_947473535.1 Legionellaceae bacterium
CCCGTTGCAGTTGCATATTTGTTTTGACAAATAAGATAGTCAGTATAAATATCAAGCATGTCCATGTTCGGTTCCTCCTTAAAAGCAGGAGGGGGATTTTAATGAATTTTAGTTATGAAGCAAGGAGGCGTGCGTAAGGTGAGTTATTAAGTCCAATCCAATCAATTATTGGAACTGTGCAGTGTTATTATATAGCCATTCTGACTATAATCGCGCAAGTATACATAGAGTGTATCAAAAGTTCAATTTTTTTGGTCCGAGAATGAGGCAAGGATCGCAGTGTGAGAAATGCATTATGATTTGCAGAGTATAGGTTTTAACCATACATTAGGAATCTTTTCTTATTGATCCTGAAATGTTTGTCAGGTAAACATAATCAGTGGTTTTAAGTTCTGTGCGCATGCCCAGCAAATTGTAAAATTTTTCGCATTCATCCAGCTTGTTAACAGCCAGAGCGATGTGTTTCAGGCTTGCATTTTTGGGGAGCATGGTTAGAAGTCCTCATGTTTATAATGGTGCAGCTGTGTATGAACCATCCAAGATAACTTATTCCATTGATTTAAGGAATGCTTGTGTCGCGTAACCGTTATTGATTACCGGTTCATACACGTATTACAGTCGTTGGTTAGTGCTCGTTTGTCTTCCAATGCGGCAATAATTTCATTTACAGCACTTGCCAACGGATGGGGTTTGGTGTTGTCCAACTGCGGATCATTCAGCACGTCGATATCAACGCCGTTCTTGCTTTTTGCCATCACATCAAAAAATGCGGGGCCAAGGTATTTCCTTTCTTCCCGCAAGATATCAATTCGTTCTCGGTTGCGCTCTTTTTCGTCACGAGCAATACGACTATTTAAAATATCCCAATACGAGCTCTTCCCGACAAAAACAGTTAACTTCGTCAGATTTTTTGCCTCTGATAATGTTTTTGCAATCGCCAAGCCAAATGTTCCCTCAATAATTAAAAATTCAGGTGGGGATATTGATTCAGTATTCAGGCGGCGATTAGTTGGAAAATCAAATATAGGTTTGCTAATGGTTTCCCCATTATGCAAAGCCATTAAATGACCTTCCAGCAAGGTGACGTCAATCATTTTCAGCTCGGCGAAATTGGTATGCGTACGATAATAGTCAATATCTACGCCTTCTGGTATTTCAACGAAATAATCGTCTATTGACAGTGCCTGACTTGTTTTGCTCATTTGATTGAGTCGCTCAACGAGCATTGTGGTTAATGTTGTTTTGCCGGATCCTGAGGCACCTGCAACAAAGATTAAGATCATGATTAACACCCTTTATGGCTAAAAGCGGGGCTAGTAAGACTTACTCGCCAAAATAGACTAAAAACAGCTGAGTCAATTCTTCAGCCGCCTTGCCGACAAGAAAGCTTTTGCCATGATAAACATTCTGGAGTGTGTTCTCTGGTGTATCCAGTATCCATGCGAGGTGAGGGAGATCCATCTGGCTATATTTTAATAGCACGTCAATAAACGTTTTCTGTTTGTGGTCTCTGGTGCAAAACTCAAACTGTGTTTCTGAGTTACTGAATTTTACGGTACATCTCATGTTACAACTCCGTTGCCTAATGATTAGACGAACAAATTATTCATTTATGCAACCGGGACTTCTATGGATCCCGGTGCATGGCTTAACCTGTCTTCCGGCAGATTTGCAATAAATTTTACAGGAGGTGATTTATTTGAGTACCCGTATAAAATACGTGCTTTATCGATATTAATATATGTTTGAATTGCGCAGTATATGAATCAGCTGATCCTTGCTTAACGTTCGATTTGTTTCGTCTTGAACCTTGTGTCTTATATCAAGCAGGTAACCCTCAACAGTCCTGTTTGAAATGCCAATTTCTTTTGCAATTTTCTTTGGCGAGAGTCCATTAGTGAATAGCCTTGCACATTCGGCCTGCTTGCTGGTTAAGTAAAGTTGATCTGATTCATTTAACATGTAATATCGGTTTATTTTTGAGTTCTCAAAAAACTGCTTGCGCAGGTTATCCGATACAACGATATTATTCACACGATTTGTATCGATTTTCTGTGGCGTTGGTAAGTATATTCTATGATTTTTTGACTCGGTGATAATGTCTTGTCCTCTGTCGTTAAAATAATGAATAAACCGTTGCAGGATATCTATGTTTGCGGCGTAGAAGTTGTTGATTTCATGCTTCTCGCGGCTTGATCCGAAAATATACAGGTAGGTGACGTCCTCTCTTTTTATTACAAAACTTACGCCGTTATCAATGTTAAAAATATCCCGCCCTTGCAGATAAATTGGATCCTTGGTGTCCATTTCAGACCAAAGAAAATAGCCTTTGGGTAGCAGGTGCTCGATGTCAACTGCACCTACTGAAGCATAAAGGGCGTTTTTGTAAAAATGATCAATCCAGTCCGGATTGTTTGTCAGCATCTCTCGTGAGCAGTCGTTGTTGTATATTTTAATGTAGTTAAAATAGGTGATGCCAATCGAGCTCAGCAACGGATTGCAGATTTCTTGTACAAACTTGCTGCTAGTTAAAGCAAAGTGTTTCTCTAAATTTATTCCATCCATGAAGGTTCCTTGTTTCGTGTATTAAAGCCTGAATATCGCTCAGGTTAGTATTTCTGTTTTTATTACTTTGTTGTGTTTCAGTCGTGTTTCAGTAGTTCGTTCAGTAACAATCGAGGGTCAGCATTGATTTTAGGTATTCTTGCCTGACTAGATGAAATAAACCCTTTGTCCTCGCAGTTGGATATGAATGAAAATAACCCGTCAAAATATCCTTCGATGTTTAAAAATCCAATCGGTTGGTTGATTACCCCAATCTTAATTGCGTTCCAGGTGTCAAAAGCCTCTTCCAACGTTCCAAGTCCACCAGGCATAACAATAAACGCACTGGAGCGCTGTTGCAGAATGAGTATTCGTTCTTGCATGGTGTCAACTACGATCAGCTCATCCAGCGTTGTTAATGGCTGTTCTAGCGTAATGAGTTTTTCAGTTATCACACCGGTAACCTTTCCACCCAGTGCGATGGCTGATTTTGCTAAAAGCCCCATTAAGCCTAAGCTGGAACCCCCATAAACCAATCGATAACCGGATTTGGCTATCCCCTCACCTAAAATAACAACGGCCTCTGTCAGTGCAGGGCTGTTACCGGGGTTTGCGCCGAGATACACGCATATTGTTTTCATTAGTCATCCGTTGGTTCTTAAAGGAAAACATGATAAACGATCCAACTATTTAATTAAACACGTAGAAAATACGGTAGTCATTAAATTGACCTAAAATAGTCGATATGTTTTAATAATAAAACATATCGTTGTTTTTGATTGATTGTAATTTAAATTATACAGAAACAAAGCAACGATTTAGCGAGTTATTTGTTTGTATGACTCGAAATATTATTTTTTTCTTTTGGAACCGTGTTATGAATAGCATTCAATTACTGCCCAGACTCG
>CANJFK010000251.1 GCA_947473535.1 Legionellaceae bacterium
ACGCTTGCATGACCCCTTGAACCAAACTGATTTGTTCATGCGGTAAGACAAACGCGATGGCCAATGAGCCAAAAATCATCGTTATCAAAATAAGAATGACTGAAAAAAACATGGCTCGGGGGAAATTGCGTTGAGGGTTATTGACATTCCGAACATGGACTGCGGCGAGTTCCATGCCTAAAAAAGAGGTCATGATGGCCGTTAATGAAACCCAAGACTGCGTGTCGCCCCAGTGCGGGATTAGTTTATCGAAGCTTAAATCGATAGCAATGGGATTGCCTTTGATGAGCCAAATAATGGCCAGGAGAATAATGAATCCCATGGGTACAATCATACCAATGATGGCACAAAAACCAGCAAATGCAGCTGAGGCGCGCAGGCCCGACAGCCCTAACAACGTGAGCGACCAGAACACGACAAGGATGACGCTGATTAAGTAAAATTTATTTTGCGCTAATTCAGGATTGATTAAATAAGCCAACGTGCCAGCAATAAATGACAAAATGGTTGGATACCAGACCATCGTGTTAATCCATTGCAACCAGATCGTAAAAAATGCCATAGTGTCGCCGAAAGCATGCTTTACCCAGCTATAAATACCACCTTCTTCTTCCGACCAGGTCGATGAAAGCTCAGCAGACACCAGTGCCACCGGAATGAGAAAAATAAGGGCTGAAAAAATAAAGAAAAAAATGAGGGAGGAGCCAAACAGGGCCGTAGCGGGTAAATTTCGAATACTGTCAATTGCGCCGGTTATTAATAAGATGAGCGCCAATACTGAAATTTTTTCAGAAGACCATGCTTTCATTGATGACAAACCTTAAAACAAATAGGGTGTAGTTTCTTTGTAACGACTAATTCCTTCTCCCCGTGAGGGTGAAGGTGTCGCGAAGCGACGGATGAGGGGTGATAAAACAGAGTGTATGCAACCAAACTGTTTGTATCTATCCCTCATCCGCCCTGTCGGGCACCTTCTCCCGTCAACGGGAGAAGGAAGCCCATCAATGAAATGTCCTTACAAAGGGACTACACTCAAACAAATAGCCATTATATACCCATTCCACTTGAAGATCTTGGTTTTTTACTGTCGCCTTTTACGCTTGTGAAATCTTTAAAAACGCATAATAGGCTTGCTATTACTCGTTTTTAAAGATTTACTGGTGTAACCGTACCAGGGAGTGTAGTGGAATGCCGTCTTTATATAACTGGAACAAAAGTTCACTAGGAACATATTCTTTATTTAACCGTAAGAGTATGTATCGTGCAACGTTACAAGGGGGTGTTTTTTTGAGTATGTTCCTGGGAGTATCTCAAGCGTTGACTCATCCTCGAGCTAACATTGGGGAAGTATCGAAAGCATTCAGCTGTCTCTTCTTTACCTATGGTGCGTTGGGTGAAAAACCATTGTTATGGGCGGTTCTATTGAGTTTGGTTGCTGGCTCCGGCGAGCGTCGCCATGATGCACCATCGACTTTTTCGTACGGACTTAAACTGAGTATAGCAACGTTGGCTATACTCGGCATGATTATTCCTTGCTGTTTTTCACAAAACGAAGAGTTTAATTCTGACGTTGGTCCTGATCTTGATTCTGATGCCGGTAGTAGTATTCCCCAGAAAAAATGAGCCCGTTATTTATGTATGTTGGTCATTTCAACGCCAGTCGTATCATCTAGATGTTGCTGAATACGTTCGAGTTGGTGGGCATCTTGCTGCCTAGCGGTGGCAGTACCCCCAAGATGTTGCTTAAGTGCGATTGACAAGCAACTGTCATGCTTGCTTAACTCATCAATTAATCCAGCTGACGATGATATACTGGTAGGCATACGATTGACTGCCAATACGATGGCTGCTAATTTTTCTTGGCTACCTTGCCAGCTAGGCCAAAAACCATGGGTTCCTTTGGTTAAAATGGCTATTTCATCAATAATATCTTTCCCTGGTTGTCCCAAATGCCCAAGACGTTTTGTAGCGTGCACTGCAGTTAAGAGAATATCCGCTGCTGGTTCTGCTCGTTTATTGTAGATAATCCCGTCGGTTTTTAAGTTGACTTCGGGGTCACTAAACTCAGATGGCTCGCCAAGTTCCCTGCGGTTTTGCTCATCGGTTAGCTCGTTAATATATTGGTCAAGTATCGACGCATCTACTACGAAATTAGTATGTCCGCAGGCTGTCACCATTGTAAATGAAACATCGGGAAGTGATTCGCTATGCAAGTCACCTTCATCAAAGTTGGTTATTTTGCTTTCATTAACCAGCATCATGTTTTGGTATTGTCGTGGGTCATTTTCATAGGCCATAACCGCGATGGATTGGCTCCCTATATGCAGATGCTGGCAAACCAGGCTCCTCTCAGCTGTTGAATAGGAGACGCCAGCTTTCAAGAGTTCTTCTGACTTTTCAGCGTCTTCTCTAATATACAATACATCAAGATCAATCGTTTTTGCCTCTTGATACAGTATATAATTTGAAAGATCAGCGAGAGCCAGGTTTAAGGAGCTACTGGCCGTTAGCAACATGTCAGCATCTTTATTCGCTTGAAATAAAAGTTCTGTCGTTGATATCTCATTGTTTAGAATGGTTTTAATCAGTGCAATGACGGTATTGCACGATGCCGGGAATTCACCGGATTGAGAAGCTAATAATGGATTACCATCGAGATACAATTGTTTTAGCTCTTGGGCTCGCTCAAGCAGAATATGCAACGTATTTCGCATGGCAACGGCTTTTTTAGGGTCATTGGCTTGATTTTTTATAGCGACACTTGCAGAAATTAATGCGCCAAAGATAACGGATCGCGCAGAGCAATTACCATCGGGCCTGATTTCAATAACCAGGTGCTGTTTTAGGTTTTTTAACAAAGGTTCATGAAGTAGATCAGTGAACGCTGTGTGCAGTGCACGTTGGTTTTCCTCGCCAATGACACGGTTAAGCAGCGGGCTTGTTAATAAAAACCCCTTCAGTACCCGACCACGAACTACTCGAGAGGCCGTGCTTGTGAATTCACTTTGTAAACACGCCATTCTATAATCGTAGAATTTATTTCTTAATGCAGTCTGTTCATCATTAGCTTCTTTTTCTGGCATCATACACCTCAGAGCGGCGTGGGCGTCAACGATCGTGACGATCCTTTTCGCTCTAATTTGATTCTATATGATTTTATTATAGACTATTTTTTTGCTTGGGTAGGGCTCGAGTGACAGGGCGGTGATGCGGGTGCGGTCATGTTTCGTTCTCGCCATTCATCCGGTGTATAAAGAAATAAGCTTAGCGCATGCAAGCCTGTGGCAAATTCAGTTTTTAATAGGGTATTAACGACGCGGTGTCGAGCTACGCGCGTCAAGGTATTAAAATGAGCGGAAACTGCTACAATTTTGAAGTGTGTTTCAGATCCCATAGGTACACGATGGTTACTTGATTCGTTATCAACT
>CANJFK010000252.1 GCA_947473535.1 Legionellaceae bacterium
AGAGATGCAAGGCGGAACATTCACCATTACGAATGGTGGCGTGTTTGGGTCTTTGTTAGCAACGCCAATTATTAATCCACCACAAACAGGTATTTTAGGGATGCATAAGATCGAGGATCGACCGATCGTTGAACAAGGTCAAATCGTCATTCGACCCATGATGTACCTCGCTCTATCGTATGACCATCGTTTGATTGATGGTAAAGAGTCCGTGCAATTTTTAGTGAGTGTGAAGGACTTACTTGAAGATCCATCTCGTTTATTACTCAACGTTTAATTAGGAACCGTATAATGAATTTACATGAATACCAAGCCAAAAAATTATTTGCTAGTTACGGTTTGCCCATCCCAACAGGGGAAGTTGCGTTCAACGTCGATGATGCACTCCAGGTTGCCTCACAATTAACGACCTCACGTTGGGTCGTAAAAGCGCAAGTGCATGCCGGCGGCCGTGGCAAAGCGGGCGGCGTAAAATTAGTTTCTACTAAAGAGGAATTAGCCTCGTTTACCAAATCCATCTTAGGTACACGTTTAGTGACATACCAAACGGATGCGAACGGTCAACCGGTGAATGCTGTTTTGGTAGAGGAAACCAGTGATATCGATCGTGAATTATACCTTGGTGCGGTTGTTGACCGAGCTAGTCGTCGTGTGGTTTTTATGGCATCTACTGAAGGCGGTGTTGACATTGAAACAGTCGCTGATAAAACACCTGAAAAAATCTTCAAGGTAGAGGTTGATCCTATGGTTGGGGTTATGCCATTTCAATGTCGCGATGTCGCGTTTAAATTAGGTCTGGCTGACAATCAAATAAACCAGTTTACTCATTTAATGATGGGTTTGGGTAACATGTTTGTCGAATGTGATTTGAGCCTGCTTGAAATTAATCCATTGGTAGTGACAAAAACGGGTCAATTGGTTTGCTTGGATGGTAAAGTCACCATTGATGATAACGCGTTGTTTCGGCATCCAAAATTAAAAGCGATGCGCGATACGTCCCAGGAAGATGAGCGCGAAAATCGAGCGCATGATTGGGAGTTGAATTACATTCCCCTCGATGGTGAAATTGGTTGCATGGTCAATGGTGCCGGTTTAGCCATGGCGACAATGGATGTGATTAAACTACATGGTGGTGATCCGGCGAATTTTCTTGACGTTGGTGGCGGGGCTACCAAAGAGCGAGTGAGTGAAGCGTTTAAAATTATTCTTTCTGATGAGCGAGTTAAAGGTATTTTGGTTAATATTTTTGGCGGGATTGTGCGTTGTGATCTTATTGCCGAAGGTATCCTGGCTGCTGTTAAAGAAGTGCAGTTGACCATACCTGTGGTTGTTCGTCTTGAAGGCAACAATGCAGTTCTGGGTGCTGAGATCTTAAATAAGAGTGACGTGAATGTCATTGCGGCGACCAGTTTGACTGATGCAGCCAAAAAAATTGTAGCGGCTGTCGCGTAAACTGTTTCTCTCGAAAACGAGTATTAATATTAGAGGTTAGCAATGAGTATATTAGTCAACAAACAAACTAAAGTTATCTGCCAGGGTTTTACCGGTAAACAAGGTACCTTTCATTCTGAACAAGCCATTAGTTATGGCACACAGATGGTGGGTGGTGTAACGCCGGGTAAAGGTGGGCAAATGCATCTTAATTTACCCGTATTTAATACTGTACGTGATGCGGTTGATGCAACCGGTGCTGATGCAACAGTGATCTACGTTCCTGCTCCATTTTGTAAGGATTCTATTCTAGAAGCGGCTGAAGCAGGTATAAAATTAATTGTATGTATTACCGAAGGGATCCCCGTTCTGGATATGCTACAAGTAAAGCGCTATTTAGAAAGTAATACGCACAGTCGATTAATTGGTCCTAACTGCCCTGGGATTATTACGCCAGGTGAGTGTAAAATTGGCATTATGCCAGGCTTTATCCATTTGCCAGGTAAAGTTGGTATCGTGTCGCGTTCAGGTACATTAACGTATGAAGCGGTTAAACAAATGACCGATAAAGGGTTTGGTCAAAGCACTTGCGTCGGTATTGGTGGTGATCCGATTCCTGGCACTACATTTATTGATGTGCTGGCCCTGTTTGAGAAAGATACCCAAACGCAAGCGATTATTTTGGTTGGAGAAATTGGTGGGACGGCTGAAGAGGAAGCTGCTGAGTACATTAAATCACATGTAACCAAGCCAGTTGTTTCTTATATTGCAGGGGTTACTGCACCGGCTGGAAAACGCATGGGTCATGCCGGCGCTATCATTTCTGGCGGGAAAGGAACCGCAGCTGATAAATTCGCCGCGTTGAACGCTGCAGGCGTTAAGACGGTAAATTCGCCTGCTGAACTAGGCAATGGCATTGCTGAAGTAACCGGTTGGTGATCAGCATAAACGTAGCTTAATTTTGGTCTTGTTCATCGTTTCGGCCACTTTGTCTTTCCCGCCTTTGCGGGGAAGACATTTCTCAACGATTTGGCCGAAACGATGAATAACGCTCTGATTTTTAAGTTGATTTATCCGAGCCGCGACCGTTAGGGAGCGTTCACGAAGCAGCAAGTCAGCGATGAGCTTTCGTGAACGCTCCCTAACGGTCGCGGCTCGGATGGTCTGACTCAAATTTAGCCATTGAAATCTCGAGTTACGGCTGAAATTTAGAAGTAATTGTTCAGCATCATCGAAGAGGTCATAATGACGGACATAAAAAATATATCTACCATTCGTCGTGATTACGGGGCGTCAAGCTTACAAGAGGACGACGTGCACCGTTCACCAATGGTTCAGTTCGAGCGTTGGTTTGCAGACGTCTTGGAAAATAATGACGATGATCCAACAGCCATGGTGCTTTCTACCGTTGATAAACAAGGGCACCCTGATTCACGGGTGTTGTTATTAAAAGGCATTGAAGATGATGCGTTTGTTTTTTACACCAATTACCAAAGTGCAAAAGGGATGCATATTGATGCCACACCTTATGTAGCATTAAATTTTTATTGGCCTATCATGGCACGACAAGTTCGAGTACGTGGCCACATAGAGCAAGTGAGTGCGGCGCAATCCGATGCTTATTTTGCCTCAAGACCTAATGCTAGTCAGCTGAGTGCAATCGCGTCTCCACAAAGTAAAGAAATAAGTCATCGAGCAACGCTTGAACAAACATTAAGTGAGTTAAGCGAAAAACACAAGCATGAACCCATCGTTCGACCCCGACATTGGGGTGGTTATAAAGTTATCCCAGATGAAATTGAGTTTTTTCAAGGCAGGGATAATCGTTTGCATGATCGGATACAATATTACCGTGAAAACGGGGAATGGCTTTACCGTCGATTAGCCCCATAGTTTTATTACCATACTACGCATTCTTGCTAGCTCGGCGGGATTGAATTCCTTATAAAGGTCAGTGCCAATATTTAAACTGACAATGACGTTTTC
>CANJFK010000253.1 GCA_947473535.1 Legionellaceae bacterium
CTATCAGGGCCCAGTGAACGTACATCACTAACCAGAGGCCGAATATATGACTGCATCTCAACCTACCTTGCTTAAAATAATGGTTCCACCTATTGCAAGACCCGGCAGGGTCCATATATGTCAACAGACCCTAATCTTGCTCTAGAACGAGCACAGGTGTGGTCAATGTTTATCGGAGACAACAGACCTTGATTACGCTGCGCTTCATCAAGGCTACGTTTGCTTCGATCAGCGTGCTAAACGATTCAATAGTTCCGCCAACCGACAGCCAGCCAATGCCAGGCGCTGGTCAGCGAGACGATGAGCTGACGATTGATATTCTTTATCGAGCACATCATCAGGTGGTAATTTATACACCGTATTGACAGCAAAATCATATGATTCTTGAGCCCAATGCGTTGGATTTCGATCAACGGCATTTGCCTCACATGGCCAACGTTTTTCAATCTGCTGCGCCATTTTTTTAATTTTAGCGGGCCGACAATAGGTCTTACTGACCAATGATCCTGCTCCCTTATCCCAATAAGAGTGAAGATTGGAAGCAACCGCATTTTTACGAAGCCGTACTAGATTACCACCTTTATCACCCGCCGGAAAACGTTGACTAATCTGTGTTATGGCGTGTAGCGGCTGATGAATATCACCCACCACATGTAAAAGTATGCGTAACGCAATACCTTTTTCCAGATCGGAAGCATCCCCATTTAATAACAGATTCGTTGCCATCGTAATAGCCCAAACAGCGTTCATCACCTGTAGCTGAGGCAATGGACTGCCATCGGTAGAATACGGGCTATCGATATAATGGATTAATTTTAACGACTTCAGATCATGACTATACAAGCGATCCAGCCAAACAGCAGAATTTACTAAGCTTGGTGGACGCCGCGTTGGATCCACCGCACGGTTATAATGATTAAAAATCGATATTGCCTTATTCGTCATGTGATCATATGCGATTTGCGCGATAACACGATGCCCTATCGCGTTCCAGCTAAAAGATGGCGGGGATAGTGATAGGCAAACGAGCCCGAGCGCATACAGCATTTTTTTCACTATCATTTGTCACCTAATACGTTTCGGCCATTTTGTCTTTCCCGCGACGGCGGGAATACATTTCTACACTGGCTCCCAGCTTGTTGCAGCGATGGATCCCCGCCTTCGCGGGGAAGACATTTTTCGATGATTTGGCCGAAACGATGAACAAGGCCTACGTTTCATGCGCGCCTACCCCAAATAAGGTGACCAAGCTGGCTCTTGCACATCCCCATCACGAGACGGTAAACGCATTTTAATGCGTCCGTCAATTGACACAATCGCCAACACGCCTTTATCTTGATAATGCGTTGCATACAATACTAACCGCCCATTCGGAGCGACGGAAGGCGACTCGTCCATTTGTGAATCCGTCAATGGCATAATACGTCCACTACCTACATTCTGCACACCGATGTTAAATTGCCTGTCTTCGCGGTGCAACATCACAATGTTTTGTTGATTCGGTGTATAGGATGCACGTGCATTGTAATTACCATCGTAACTAACACGGCTAATGCGGCCATCAGCAAGTGTTAATCGATAAATCTGAGGCGAACCACCACGGCCGGATGTAAATAACATCGATCGACCATCAGGCGAAAAACGCGGCTCTGTATCGATCGCATCACCAAACGTTAGTTGCTTCATTGATCCAGACGACAAATCAACCGTGTACACTTTAGGATTACCACCCTTGGACAAAACAACCGCTAGTTGCCGGCCATCAGGAGACCACGCTGGTGCGCCATTGATGCCAGGAAAATCCGTTAACAAACGCCGCTGTCCCGTTGAAACGGTAACGTTAAAAATCTGCGCGCGCTTTTTTTCAAAGGAAACATAAGCAATCTGTTTCCCATCTGGGGACCACGTTGGCGACATAATGGGCTCGGATGAAACCAACAAACTCCGTGGATTACTGCTATCTGCATCGGCAACTTCCAATGAATATTGTGTTTTTCCAGAACCACGTCGTACTAAAATATAAGCGATGCGCGTTGAAAAAATACCACGTTCACCCGTTAACTTCTCATACACTTCATCGCTGATATGATGAGCCAAGGCGCGCAATTGATTTTCGCTCACTTGATAACTTTTTGAGAGTAATGATCGCCCTTGAGCTGCCGCATCGACTAAATCAAAACTGACTTCAACGCGATCTCCCCCCAATCGGTTTACTTTGCCTGATAATACGCTATCAGCACCAGCACGCTGCCAAAAACCAATGGATGGGCTATCAACACCTGGTGTGGCTTGAATAATTTTAAATTGACCCGATAAGCGAAGATCATTATCGATAACGCTTGTTAGTTCTTGCCCTTCACTATTAAAGCCAAAGGGATTAATTCCAATCGGCAATGCCGCATTAATACCTTGAGTCAACTCAAGATCAAGGGCACACGCAGCCCCGGCAAACAACAGCAAACATGCTGCAACAAAATGTTTCATTTCTACTACCCCCTAGCATTCACTGGTCGTACCGTTAAACTAATATCTCGAAATATATTGAAGGTTGTGGCATCGGTTGGGACAGGTAATGGTGATGCTTTATAAATCGCAGATTGCGCCGAGCGATCGAGAATAGGATCACCACTACTCCGCGTTAAACTTACTTCAAGCACGGCACCATTGGGTGCTAAACGGATGCGAAACTGACTGGACAGCGTACTATCCGCATTTTCAGGCAAAATCCATTGACGACTAATTGCATTGATAATAAGCGCTTTGTATTTATCAACTTCTCCCGCTACGCGAGCGTTTTTAGCCGTATCCAACGCCGCCTGCTGCGCTGCAGCTTGCTGTTTCTGTGCTAAATCCGCTTTCGCTTTTTCTGCGCGCACCTGCTCCGCTCGTGCCAACTCATCCGTTTTTTTCTTGGTTAATTCAGCTAATTTTTGTGTTTCTTGCTGTTGCTGCTTTTGCAACTGAAGCTGTTGTTGTTTCATCTCGGCAAGATGCTTTTCTTGTTCAATTTTTTGCTGCGCTAATTGCTTCAGGTGTTGTTGTTCCTCAATCAATTGTTTTTGATGTGCAATAGCCAATTTGGCTGTCTCATTTTTTAATTTTTCTAGCTGTTGCTGCGCTTCAATCCGTTGCTTGCGTGCCAAATCTGCCTGTTGATTTAAAACACGCTGTCTATTATTTTCAGCTTGCTGTTGTTGCAAGCGTTCTTGCTTTAAACGATTCACGGCCTCTTTAATGTCTTGGCTATCCACATTAACCGCTTTAATTGCCTGGTTTTCTTGTGGTTCGGCAACTTGTGCCTGGATTTGACTTCCTTCATTTTTTGTTTCAGGCGTCAATACTGGTCGCGCACTCGTATGTTCAGATAACAACAAGACAACAATAGAACAATGCAGCATAATAGCCGCAAAAAAAGC
>CANJFK010000254.1 GCA_947473535.1 Legionellaceae bacterium
GTTTTAAGATTCGAGTCATTCATTCGTATGTTCATCTCTCTATCATGAACAACTTTGCCTCTATATTCCTTTTTTAACGATTATTTCAGACTCATTTGTATTGGAATCAGACTATCATTTGAGACTCATCTTGCATTGGACAAGACTGCATCTGGTTTAGACCACAGATAGTTTTATAATAGCCTTCAGTCAACGCCGAATGATGAGTAACTCGCATGATCTCACTATCAGTCAATGTTGAAAAATCGGTGCTCATATTTTCTTGTTGATAACCTTTGTATGAGATTGCTGCAAAAATTTTTTTTTCTTGTGCCGGCGTAAGTTTTATTTTGATTGGCGTTTTCATCGCTGCTCGTATGCCTGCAATATCAGTCGATGTTAATGCCTCTTCATTCAGCGGAAAATAATCAACTTCACCATTTTTTTTGCCTACGGCACAGTGAATTTTATCGTCTACCAAATAAGGAATGACCGTATACGCTGCCACCTGTTTTTCAGCTGGCTCTCGTGCGTGAATTATTTCTATGTGGTAACCGTCTTTGCTAACGGTGTGTTTTAACGCGCTATCTTTTGCATTAACCGCATTATCCAAGCAGGTCGTGATTGGGATAAATCGACTTTGATCGTCGGATAAGACAAACTGATGCAAAGCAAAATTATGGATATTGGTGCCAAACGCGTCTCTGGATGCTTCAAGGCTTGGCATGAGCACGAAGTATGGCCCTTCACCAGACTTTAACTGGTCGATTTCCTTCTCCGTGGAAGGCAGAGGAGATAATGCGCTAGCCAGGTTGATACAAAGCTGGTTAATTGGCGATCGTGGACTTAAGGTATAACACAAATGGCTGCCGCGAATGATTTCCCAACGCTGAGCTAATAATTGCTTTAATTTATTGTCGCGGTCATCACCGTTGAGACAACGCTCTATCTTTGAAAGTACCAGCCATGACTCCAGATCAAATAACGACTGCTCCGCAGATTTTTTTATTTGAGCATTCTCTTGCAAAGCCAATTTGATTGCTTCAATCTCGTTTAAAAAAATCGTTACCTCACTAGCAGATATCATGAACGTTCTCCAAAAAAAGCTATAGCTAATTTTAGTATGGACAACAACAGGCAAATAGTCCAAAAAAAGTACTGCAATAGTCACTTCCAATGGAAATGATCCTATATGGCACTCTAACTTCTCCGCGCCCTGATAACTTGCCTGTACTTTAGTTCTTTAAATGCAATCGCCTGGTTCGAGAGAGAACAAATATTGAGTTTTACCTATAAATAGTACACAATTGACTAAATTTTCTAGTGGTAACATAAATAATGGCTCACGTGGTTGTATCTGCTCTTTATAAATTTGTGGTACTCGAACAGTTCAAGTCCTTACAAAAACCCTTGCTGCGCCTCATGCAGGATCAAGGGATCCGAGGCACTATCTTATTGGCAAAAGAAGGGATCAACGGTACCGTTTCAGGCAGCACTCAATCTATTGATACGCTCTTTGCCTGGTTCAAGGATCAACCTGGCCTTGACAATATCGCGCACAAAGAATCCTATCATCAAACCCAACCGTTTAATCGAACCAAAGTAAAATTAAAAAAAGAAATCGTAACGCTAGGCGTTGAAGGAATTGACCCACTAAAAATAGTTGGCACATACATTAAACCAAACGATTGGAATCAATTTATCTCCGCGGACGATGTTACCGTCATTGATACACGCAATGATTATGAAGTAGCGATAGGCACCTTCAAATATGCCGAGAATCCAAACACAACAACCTTTCGAGAGTTTCCTAATTATGTAAAACAACATTTGGATCCCGCGAAACACAAAAAAATAGCCATGTTTTGTACTGGCGGCATTCGTTGTGAAAAATCAACCGCCTACTTAAAGACATTAGGATTTGATGAGGTCTATCATTTGGAAGGTGGTATCCTGAAATATTTAGAAGAGGTTCCAGCAGAGGAGTCCCTATGGGAGGGCGAGTGCTTTGTTTTTGATGAACGAGTGACCGTTAATCATGCGTTAGAGAAAGGACAATATATTCAATGCCATGCATGCCGTTTTCCAATCAAAGCAGAAGAACAAAATCATCCCGCTTATGTGCAAGGCGTCAGCTGCCATCATTGCATCGATAAACAAACGGACTCACAAAAACAACGTTATGCTGAACGTGAAAAACAAAGCCATTTAGCAAAAATACGCGGTGAAGAACATATTGGTGGTGAAGTAGCCAAGATTATCAATGAGCGCCGTCAGATGAAAAAGGAACGCCGACTTGATTTAATGAGTTAGTAAGAAACACGAAGTCCGTTCCGAATGACACTTAGGATCGCGCTCGAATAGGACGTTAATTCGGGCGCGATCCTTACCGTAACCCAGGATTCAATGCGTCGAACCTCCCGGATTACACTGCGTTCCATCCAGGCTACGTGGTGTAATTATTCAAAAATTATCAGGAGATTGTGCACCCCAACCAATTATTTTGGTGTTGTTGCGTGCCTAAGCCATCATTACTAGCCCGCGCAGCTGGTCTAAATATACCGTTTTCTTTCAGTCCATCACTAAGCGAAGGCCGCTCAACGATTTGCCCTTCAACGCCGAAGTCTACGATTATGGTGTCATCTAAGTCTTCATCAGCAATAGACATTAATTTTAACTCATCAATTCCTCGAGACATCGTGATAATAGCATTATCAAGTTTAGACACATCAATGTGGGGAAAACATTCTTTTAATAATGAAGTAACAATCTCTAACTGCCCTATGCCTTCAGGCTTGTTTAAGCTGTCTAATATCTGACTCGTTAATTTTGTTGCATACTCTCGTATTGACGTTAATATATTGTCATTTGTCACTTCAGTCAGAGTAATCGCCTTTGCTAATGAAATTGCCTCTCGTTTAACAACCGCATCAGAGGTATCTTTTGATTGAATAAGCCACGCCGTCTGTATCAACTTTGCAATGGTAACGATTTCTTTAAAGATAGACGCTATAGCGTCTGTACGTGGCGCTGAATAATTGAGCGCATTGCATTTTTCACGTATTTTTTTGATTACATTTGACTCTAGCTCCACCTCATCGACTATCGGTTTTTTAAATTTTGATGCAGCCACGACTTCGGCAATGGATAAGCGACATAACAATAAATGAACAAATTCAGGGGCATCTTGGAGGCGTTGATCGTTTTTTAAATGTTGGAAGATTGTCATGGGTTCTATCTGCAAAAGAGTTTATTCTGATTGTAGATTAGCAATATAAGAGTAACAGAGCAAGGTATAGTCTTGTCCAATGCAAGATGAGTCTCAAATGATAGTCTGATTCCAATACAAATGAGTCTGAAATAATCGTTAAAAAAGGAATATAGAGGCAAAGTTGTTCATGATAGAGAGATGAACATACGAATGAATGACTCGA
>CANJFK010000255.1 GCA_947473535.1 Legionellaceae bacterium
AACATGCCATTCGCGCAATTGCTGTTCAACGACAACATCGCCACAAACCAACAACTCTCGAAAAGACGCGAGCGCATCACCTAACATCAATGTCAAATGAACGCCTGTTTCATTAAGTTGTAGTGAATGAAAACCTGGTGTAAGGACTGGATAACAAGACAATAAGCAATCAGTATAAGGGTGTAATTGTGGCCATCGTGCTAAACATCGAGCCAAGTCGTGGCGTGTCAAAGGATATTTATCACATGAAATATAATGTAAACAAGCTGAAGAAGGCGCGTGTTGTTGCCATAAAACCCACGTCAACAAAAAGCGAAGGCCACTACCGAAGGTTGTATCAGCAATCACAAAGTGACTGGGCTCATCGCTCGGCAACGCTTGCCAACGCGTTAGCAGTTGATTGCCCTCAATGAAAACACGCTGTATATCATCTAAGTCGGTCGCGGTTGAAAAAGAGCAACCATTCAAATAAGGCAATTCATCTCGCCAAATGAGTTCGGCGGGCGTAATTAACTCAAAGGGTGTACTCAGACTAATCGCCTCAACACCGTTTCTGCAGCTCGCTGCGTCAACCGAATTTCCTCTGGTCCATGAACGCTAGAAACAAATCCAGCCTCATACATGGAGGGCGCAAAATAAACACCTTCGCCTAACATCCCATGATAAAAACGTTTAAACAGTTCTTCATTCGATGCAGCCACGTCAGCATAATCAACAACAGTGGATTTAGCATTAAAACAGAAACCAAACATTCCACCGATGGATGCACTACAAAATGGGATGTGTAACGATTCCGTTACATCGGTTAATGCGTGCATTAATGATGCAGAAGTGTCCGATAATTGTTGATAAAAGCCAGGTTTTTCAATTTCAGCCAATGTAGCTAAACCGGCGGCCATCGCCAGTGGGTTGCCTGACAATGTGCCTGCTTGATAAACTGGGCCCTCTGGTGCTAAGTACGCCATAATAGCGGCCTTTCCACCCAATGCGCCAACAGGCATTCCACCACCGATGATCTTACCTAACGTTGTTAGATCCGGCGTAACGCCATAAACCGCTTGCGCACCACCTAAAGCCACTCGAAATCCCGTCATCACCTCATCAAAAATTAAAACCGCATTATACGTATCACACAATGCGCGCAAGCCCTGCAGAAAGGCTGGTTTTGGTAAAACCAATCCCATATTCCCGGCCACTGGCTCGACGATAATGGCAGCAATATCGTCTTTATATTGTTCAAACAAACGTGCTGTTTGTTCCAAATCATTAAAATTTGCCGTTAATGTGTGTTCAGTAATGCTAGGCGGAATCCCAGGACATGACGGGATCCCCAGCGTCAATAAGCCTGAACCTGCTTTAACCAATAAACCATCACTATGCCCATGATAACAGCCATTGAATTTAATTATTTTAGATTTTTTAGTATAACCCCTCGCCAAACGAATAGCGGTCATGGTTGCTTCTGTACCCGAGTTCACCATCCGTAATTTTTCAATAGACGGCATTAACGCAATGATTTTTCGCGCTAATTTAATTTCAAGTTCGGTGGGCG
The DNA here is from genome assembly GCA_947473535.1 of Legionellaceae bacterium. Taxonomy (GTDB): domain Bacteria; phylum Pseudomonadota; class Gammaproteobacteria; order Legionellales; family Legionellaceae; genus CANJFK01. The sequence continues at coordinate 1,553 of CANJFK010000255.1, forward strand.
CACCGAAACTCATCCCGCTATGCAGCACCTCAACAACAGCCGCAATCACGTTTTCATGACAATGGCCAAGAATCAACGGCCCCCAGGAGCCAACGTAGTCGATATAACGATGATCATCAACATCAATAAGATAAGCACCCGCCCCTTGCTTAAAAAATAAAGGCTCCCCGCCAACACCTTTAAAAGCACGTACAGGCGAATTAACGCCACCCGGGATGACAGCTTGCGCTTGCACAAATAGTTGATGAGAATTAGTCACGAAAAGCTCTAAAAATTGCATATACTTACGATTTTAACGTAATATAAGAAAATTCGCTAAAGTTTTTTACGCAACGGGACGATAACAGATGACTACTACAACGGAGGATGGCATTATGGTTAACCGCGCTGAACAATCAACTTGCTCTATTCGTATGACATCAAACAAAACACAAACTGGCTTCATGAATAGTCTGGATTTTAGTGATATAGAATCACAAATGACCACATTAAAATCAGCTCTTTTTGACATCGCCGCAACAAGTGATATTAAAATTCAATTTATTAAGGAAGAATTATCTGCTGGTCGGTATAAAATTTACAGCAACCCTATTGCTGCGAGATTATTAGAATATACGACACTGGTTGACGAAACTGAACCCGCCTAACATGCTAATATATTTGCCATCTCACTTGTGTTCAATTATAATGCGAGAATGAAAAAAATTAAACAAAAAATATTAACGCCTCATGTTATGGGGCGTTCATTTGCTCTGAGAGAGCACTCATCGTCAGAAACAGATTTGGAGGGCTTGGAGCAGCAGACGAATTCAAGCTCCCACGAGATCTTGCAACTGTTAATTGTCACACCAACAACACCAAATAGCGGCTTGCCGTCTCCTGACTATACGTTCATCGCAAAAGATTTACGAGCCATCGTCAAAGGAATCGATCATCTTGGCCGCGCGCCAGAAGGTGAACATGAGCCTTACGTTTTCAGTCCTGAAGACTTAGTGCAATTAATTGCGCACAAAAAAAGAACTCGACCGATTGATGCCCATGTTGTTGTCGGTGATATTGAACATTTTATTGCTCAGTTGCACCAGGATAGACTGCTATCCAGAGGATCTTTTCCGCGTCGAATCCAAGTTGCTTTCAAACGAGCAGGCCTTGACGAATATGGCGAAGAATATGGTCACTGGACAGCAATAGACATTCTACTCAATGAAGATTGCATGAATGTGTTTTATTTGGATTCTGTCGGTGATCCTAGAAATTTAAACATCGTGATCAGTGCGGTGATGAGTTGCCCGAATACGGAATTAACGCTTTGCGAAGATATAGAAATAGATGGCAAATCATTATCACTTCAAAAAGATGGTGAGAGCTGTAGTATTTTTACAATCGATCATATTTTTCATATGTCTAAACTAGACAATTTACATCAACTCATTGAGCAGTATCGCGTCAAAGAAGTAGGCGATAAGGAAATATACTGCCTTGATCCAAGAAATTTACCGCCCGTATTGGCTAGAAACTCACAATCTACTGGGTTTCTAAAAAGTTGGGTTGAAAAAAATCACGACAGAATACACGATGTCGTCGATAAGAAAGGCCATGCAATGCTAGACTACGTGCAATCACACTGCGTTTTTTATCCACCGATAAAAAAATACATCAATGCGGGAATCCAACACAAACAAATTCAATATACCGCACGATTAGAGCAACTCAAAAGCCTGTAGACGTCCCACAGTCCCTTCCTCCCTTTTTTTTGGGGGGGCAATGAAACAGTCAACCCATTTAACCATATCTAATTTTTAGCCTCGTTCATCGTTTCGGCCAAATCATCGAAAAATGTCTTCCCCGCGAAGGCGG
>CANJFK010000256.1 GCA_947473535.1 Legionellaceae bacterium
TGTTTAACGACAAATAAAGCTACCGAAGCGGATTGGTTTGAATGGTTTAATCGTTATTTAAATGAATTGGAACGAGCAGCAGGCATAGGCAAAATACCACAAGCATTGATTGATCAGTTTCGTAAAGATCCAGATGCGGTTTTTGAAGAATTTAGGATTATTTCTCTTTATGCAAAGGTAGAAGGTCACTTTACTCAAAAACAATATTTAACAAAACTTGGACGAAGGCAATCGTTATTTCCTAAATCAGACACCGCTGGCCCAAGAGATGTACTTTTAAAAGCGTATACTGATTATCAACTGTACCTGAAAGCGTCTGGGCGCTGGGATCCTTCGTTTCATGATCTTGATAATCATCAACCTATTAACTTTGCTACGATGGTTGATGAGGCGCTTGATTTATCTTTACTACAATTATATGTGTTATTTTTTCTGACAAAAGAGGCCAGAATTTTTTATGCAGTAGACAGCCACCAACGGTTACGTGACAGGATCTCTTTCCGACCGACGTTGTTGTCTATGTTGAGAGAACTAGCGGGTAACGTATTCCATGCTCATTTGCCAGGTAGTTATCGATGCTCAAATAAAGTGGTTCGTTTGACCAATGATCTGATCCAGATAAAAATTGATTTAACCGGTGGCATTGCTGATCAGAATGAAATTCGTAGCATTGCAGTTTCGGACGATCCTCAAAAGGAATACGGTGATATTTTCCAGCTTCGCCCAAAAAGGAATGAAGACCTTGCCTTATGTGCTATGTTTCCTTCGGAAGGTTGGGCAGTAGTGACGCGAGAAGAATATGTGGATGAGGCAATACAACGGTACGGTACATCGTTGGTTTTTACCCCGGAACAAATTAAAGGACTGGGGTATAAATACATTATTGCTTATAAATTGTTTGATGATCCAGGCCAGCTTTGGGAAGAAGCTAACGAGCAATTAGGCCCAGTGATTGAAGGCGCTACAGCAAAGGCTGGTCGTAGTGTAGACGGAGTAGGTGATTCACGATTCGCGCCATTGTGTAATAATTTAATCACCAGTATTACGCGAACAACAGATAGCCTGTTTATTGTTCAAGATACACCGCATGAATTAAGGCATATCACAAGCCGTATTGCGAAGCACATGACGCCAATTGCCGAATTAGAGTCTTGTTTATCTATAATAAAAGCACTCAGCACGTCTGATAGTAGCGCAATGCTTGACCATGTCGAGTATTTATTAATAAATCATCGAGAACTGCAAGCCAGGCGTTTTTGCTTAAACGAATTGGGTATGTCGAGTGAGGCGTTTGTTGCATTTAAGGCGGAACGGCAATTGGCTAGGGCCATTATAACGCCGATACTGCTGGTTAATCATCAAATGCCATCAACTGCAGCCGACACAAAAGCAGAGGATGCAAGCCAAAGCACGATAGTAGCGATGAGCACAGAGACAAGTTGTTTTAAGAAGCGTAATAAGAAGAAAAGCAAGAAGCACCTCGATGCTAGTGCGTGCTCGTTGTCCCAGGATACAAGGTTGGTTGCTCAAGAAACGCATCCTGTTAAATTAAGTGGCAATGATTTGTCGATTTCACCTACGTCTGTGACGTTGCTTGAACAGCATATGAATGCTTTGCCTGTGCACCGGCCCGTTATTATAAAATACAATGCAAAAGCAATTAATGGACTACTTGCCGATTTCACAATTGAAACATTGACCCATTGGTTTAGTAACAAACTAGCGATTGCTGCATTAGCCCTTACGATTAAGCGAGAGGATGGCAGCTTAACCTCATTGTGTGAAATAATTTTATCCTGCCCTACATTCACTCGAATATTTTGTGATTTTTTAATACAATCAGAGAAATCAATCGATCAATGTAATTTGATACAAACCATGGTTGACGAGGTGGAGTTTCCTTGTGGAACCACGATAACGCATATGGCAGCCAGATTGAATTGCATGCCAGTGCTAGAACTATTTGCAGCATACGCAATAGATCTTGAGCTAGGCGATCGGCATTGTAGGTCGCCGCTTTTTTTCGCCATTTGGCAGGGCCATCAATCAGCAATTCATCTATTGTTGAATGCTGGCGCTAGATTATCGCATGTCATGGATAAAACCGTAGCGTTAAATGGTGGCAGCATGGCTCCCTTTTTTGTCGCAATAGATTATGGTTCATCTGACGTCGTCAATGAGGATGGCAGTTTGGTTGCTAGTGAAGTAGAAATGCCGTTGTTTCGTGCCGCACAGTTAGGTGATCTTGTTCGGCTGAAATTTATTATTCAAGAGACGAGCGTCGATATCAATTGCGTAATCAACACCGCTGGTGTCACTGCACTCTTAATCGCAGTACAGCACGGTCATGTTGATATTGTTCGAGAGCTGATTCGTGCTGGTGTTTATGTCAATCAACAGATGAGCAATGGGGCAACAGCTCTTTTACTTGCGGCTCAATTTGGTTATTTGGATATTGTGCAATTATTACTGCAAGCGGGTGCACTGGTTGATCAATGGACAATTGATGGATGCACGCCACTGATGAGTGCGGTTAATTTTGGCCGATGTGTTGTCGTTGAAGCGCTACTTGATGCAGATGCTGATCTATATCGCAAAATGTTTATCCTGGGGTACTCAGCAAGTGTCATTGCGAATAAGCAGTATAATCGGCCCATGATGAAAATCATTGAACAAGAAGCCGAGCGAGGTGAGAGGATTTTTGGTTTGCTTGAGAGTCTTACCTTTGAAAGCTTATTAGAAGTATGTTTCAAGAGCAAAGATACTCAGTTATTAAGGCGCGTTGTATTCGAGTCAGAGCCAACGGTGCCTGTCGATTGTTTGTTGATGTCAATATTAACCGTCGCTAGTAAAGCACAATTTTTTTGTAATTTTTTGCGACTCCATCCGATGGGGAAGCTAATTGCTGTAAAATTAGCTAAGGATCGCCGATTGTATGATGGTGCTACGGCAATGCATATTGCCGCCGCCGCAGGTTGTTTTGATTTAATCAACGTGTTTGTTGAATACAAGTTAGATATTGATGTGCCAAATAATTATGGGGAGAGGCCTATCATAACGACTGTTCGTCGGGGCCATTTGCAGGCGATGATGGTGCTGATTAGTGCTGGTGCTAGTATTACCAGCGAAACAAAAGGGTGTATTAATCCATCGCAAGTTCATCCAACGCCTCTTTATGTTGCGATAGAATGTGATAGGCAACAGAGCCATTTTAAAATAATAATACAATTGATTGCTGCTGGAGCCATGTCCTGCATTAACGAGGCAGTTTTTCATCCACTGTCGATCGCAGTAATTCAGGGTAATGTGCCTTATGTAAAAATACTTTTGAAACGTGGTGCGGATAGTAATGTACGAGATTTATATAAAAGGACGGCTCTTTATTATGCAGCACACGTTGGGAATGAA
>CANJFK010000257.1 GCA_947473535.1 Legionellaceae bacterium
ACATCACCATATTTTTCGCCAAACAAAGCAACCGCTCCACTCCTGGATGCATCATCAACGCTCATTAGTTCAGTAGTAACCTCATTATTGGCACGAATTTGCTCATTCACTACGATTTCTAATTGTTGAAGTTCCGCTGGTGTTAACGCGGTCGCGTGTGAGAAATCAAACCGTGCGCGCTCAGCATCCACGAAAGAACCCTTCTGCTGTACATGAGCGCCTACAATGGCTTGAAGCGCCGCATGCAATAAATGCGTGGCCGTATGATTTAAACGAATTGCATCGCGACGAGCTACATCAATTTGTGCATTGACTGGCTGACCAAGCGACAGTTCACCTTGAATTAATTCACCGTGGTGAACAACAGCTTGTCCCACTCGTTGCGTATCATCAACACGAAATACAGCATCACCGCTCAATAGCTGGCCACGATCGCCCACTTGTCCGCCGCTTTCAGCATAAAAAGGCGTATCCTGTAACACGATGCCCGCTTTGGTACCAGCGACTAGTCGCTCGATTTGTTTACCCTGCTCAAGTATTATGACGATGTTACTTGATACGATATCATGCTCATAACCATGAAATGTCGTTGTGGCATCAACTTGCCCTGATGTCGAGTAATCCACTTGAAATTGCCCTGCTTTTTGTGATTGCTCGCGCTGCTGTTGCATGCAGCGATTAAAACCGTCCATATCAACATGCAAATCCTGTTCACGTGCAATATCAGCGGTCAAATCCAAGGGAAATCCATAAGTATCATAAAGTTTGAATGCAATCTCGCCGGGAATTTCTGAACCACTCAAGGTAAGAATTTGCCCTTGTAATAAACGCAATCCTTGTTCAAGCGTATTCTCAAATTGGTTTTCTTCTTGCATTAGCGTTCGTTCAATATGTGTTTTATGGCGTGCTAACTCTGGATAAGCATCACCCATGACAACAATCAGCGGTGTCACAAGATTGCAAAAAAATGGGGTTGGTAAACCTAATTTATTACCATGACGAACAGCTCGTCGTATAATTCGCCGAAGGACATAACCACGACCTTCGTTGCCTGGCATCACCCCATCGGCAATTAAGAAAGCGCTCGCTCGAATATGATCCGCAATGACCTTTAAGGATGGATGCTCTAGATTGACCTTGGGAACCAATGCGCCAAGCTCACGGATTAAATATTGGAAGCTGTCAATTTGATAGTTATTATGAACACCTTGAACAACAGCGGCAATACGCTCAAGCCCCATGCCCGTATCAACCGATGGTTTAGGCAATGGATGTAAACAACCATCCTTATCGCGGTTAAATTGCATAAACACCAAATTCCAAATCTCAATGTACCGATCGCCATCAGCTGTTGGGCTACCCGGTGGTCCACCTGCTATATCCGAGCCATGATCATAAAAAATTTCTGTACAGGGTCCACAAGGTCCCGTTTCACCCATCGACCAAAAATTATCTTTTTCACCGCAACGTGAAAAACGATCAGGCGAAACACCCATTTCTTTTAGCCAAATATCAGCCGCTTCATCATCTTCTTCATAAACAGTGATCCACAAACGCTCAACCGGCAATTTCAATACACCAGTCAAAAAACCCCAAGCGTACGTAATCGCTTCACGTTTAAAATAATCACCGAAACTAAAATTACCTAACATTTCAAAAAAAGTATGGTGGCGTGCCGTGTAACCTACATTTTCCAAATCATTATGTTTTCCACCTGCTCGCACGCAGCGTTGAGCACTAACAGCCCTGCTGTATGCGCGTGGCTCAAGACCTAAATACGTCTCTTTAAATTGCACCATGCCGGCATTCGTAAATAATAACGTTGGATCATTCGATGGCACTAACGAACTACTCGCCACAGGCTTATGATCTAACGTTGCAAAATACTCAAAAAACGCTTGTCTTATGTCTGAACTATTCATTTGAAATCTCTAAAAACGATATTAATAGTATCCGTAGAAAATCCGCGGTAAAGTAAAAATTGTTTTTGTTTTTGAATCGCATCAAAAGAACAATCATCTTGCTCTTTATATTTTTTCAGTCGTACATCGTTAGCATGCGCTAACCAATGCTCGTCTTCTTGCGCCAATGCCTGATGAATCAGGTCGCGGTCTATTTGTTTGTTTTGCAACTCTAGCCGAATCCTGAGCGGTCCATAACCTTGGCGAATACGTGCACGACAGATATTGTCAACAAAACGCGCATCACTTTGCAACCCCAGGCGCTGGCACTCAGCGATGGCATCCTGAATGTCTACATCGGGATGCCCTTTTTGAGTCAATTTCTGAACAAGTTCGTGCGCACCATGCTCACGTCTGGCAAGCAGACGTACAGCACAAACGTACGTTTTACTCATCAATCATCATTACATCAGCTACGGGCTCAACAATCGGAACTTTTTTAACCAATAATTCCGCTCTGATTTTTTGCTCTAAAAGCCCTGCAATCTGAGGATTTTCTTTCAAATAAACACGAACATTCTCTTTACCCTGGCCAATCTTTTCTTGATTATAACTATACCAAGCACCTGATTTTTCAATATATCCTAACTGTGTTGCCAGATTAATAATTTCACTTTCCCTGGAAATCCCTTCGTTATAAAGAATATCAAATTCAGCCATTTTAAACGGAGGCGCAACTTTATTCTTAACTACTTTTACCCGCGTTTCACTACCCATGACCTCTTCGCCCTTTTTAATCGCACCAATTCTGCGAATATCCAAACGGACTGAAGCATAAAATTTCAACGCATTCCCACCCGTTGTTGTTTCAGGGCTACCAAACATTACACCAATTTTCATACGAATTTGGTTAATAAAAATAACCAATGTATTGGAACGTTTAATATTAGCCGTTAATTTACGTAACGCTTGCGACATCAAGCGTGCTTGCAAGCCAACATGCGTGTCTCCCATCTCACCTTCAATCTCCGCTTTTGGCGTCAATGCAGCAACCGAGTCAATAATGACGACATCAACTGCCGCCGATCGCACAAGCATATCGGTAATCTCAAGCGCTTGTTCACCAGTATCCGGCTGCGATATCAACAGTTCCTCGACTTTAACCCCTAGTTTTTCCGCATAACTTGGGTCGAGTGCATGTTCTGCGTCAATAAACGCGCATGTGCCACCCGCTTTTTGACACTCAGCAATCACTTGCAGGGTAAGCGTTGTTTTACCTGACGATTCGGGACCATAAATTTCAACCACGCGTCCTTTCGGTAAGCCGCCAATACCAAGGGCAATATCCAAACCAAGTGAACCAGTCGAGATTGCTTCAATATCACGTCCCAAATTACTGTCACCCATGCGCATGACCGAGCCTTTACCAAATTGACGTTCTATCTGTGCGAGAGCGGCGCTTAATGCTTTTTGTTTATTATCTTCCATTTGTTCACCTGTGGTGG
>CANJFK010000258.1 GCA_947473535.1 Legionellaceae bacterium
CGCCCAAATGAAGCAATTGGCCACTGAGCTTTCCCAGTTCGCCAGCTATTTCACCTGCATTATCTGGGACCAAATTACCAGCTAAATGAACGAGCTCCCCTGCCGCCTTACTTGCTTCCGCCTGCGAGGTGAGCGAGTTCCCCTGCTGCTTTACTTGCTCCGCCCGCAAGTTTACCTAACTCATCCTGCATGGATGAGATGCTCCCAGCAACATCACGAAGACCATCACCGGACTGATTCGCGATGTGTTTAGCACCGTCTATACCCGCTTTAAAGAAACCAGAAACATTAGGAGCGGGCACCTTAAAACCAAAACCAAATTTTTTACCGCCAATACTTGCATGATCACCAACGGCAAGACCACTGCTATCAAGCTTTACATTACTGTGGCTCTCCATTCCAACGCCGCCAACTTTTAATGACTGCGAGTGTGTCGAACTGATCCCGCTGGAACCAGCACTAAACCCTTGGTTTTCAGACGACCGAAGACCAAAAAAATTCTCAGTATGCGATTGGCTTGTTGCCAAACCACCTTTATTTAATGTTTCTGAGTGAGCGTCTGATGAGCCAAGAACACCACCAATATCGCTCTTACTAGACGTGGCAACACTATAGCCATCTTTCCCAACACTCCCCGACGCGGTGGACGATGAAGTGATTGGCCCTGCGTTAAGATCCGCATGGCCGCCCGCATTAAGATTGCCACCCTTTGTGTCTACCTTTGCACCAATAACAACTGGTTTAGCTTTAGGCATCATCTTTCTCCCAGTAACCTTTATTTTGTATTGAAAGGCCTTGACTACCATTGCGACCACGCACGTCATCACAGCGCAGTGAGGGATCTCCCAAGATGGCACCGTACCATGCTCAGGAGATCCCTCACTGCGCTGGGATGACGTATGGTCGCAACGGCGGTCAAGACTTATTGAAATATCTTTTATTGTGTAAATATAGGACAAAAAATAGTGCTTGTAAAATAACACGAATAAAATAACTTGCGGAAGAGGTAATAAAAAACCGAAAACTCATTAGCGACAAGTATATTCTTAGGAACGTATCAAAATTTTTTCAGCGCAGGATTTAGCTAGATCCGCCACTTCAGTGCGCAACGCTTGCTCAGCCAAAGGAATCGCTTGCGCTAAATGCTCAAAGGCTACGTTCGTCCGTTGTTGCGCCGCTGTACGTGCTTTATGTTTAGCATCACTGACTAATTGTGCTGCGCATACATTAGCATGCTCAATAATCGATGATGCAAGAGTTTTAGCCTGTTTAATTTCATTTTGTGCAGCCGCCCTTGCCTCCTCCAGATTTTTTTGTCCAAGTTCCGTTGCAGCTAGCCCCTCTGCAATTTTCCTCTGTCGCGCCTCCAATACGTTAATCAGCGGCGGCCAAATCACGTGCATAGTAAACCAAACCAGTACGGCAAAAATGAGCACCTCTACAACTAATGTCAAATTTATTGGCCAGTTTGTTTCCATGGCATTACCCCCAAAACAATCGCAACACATTTGCCTCACTACATTAGCTGACATATTATTGTTAAACAATACCAAGCGAGCTAGACTTAACTTAACACCCAAACAAGGAACGTTATGAACCTAAGTATGAAACGACGTGCTACAGCGGAATGGAAAGACGGCTTAAAAGATGGCCGTGGAAGTATTTCAACTGAAAGTGGTGTGCTTTCACACACACAATATTCGTTTAAAACTCGATTTGAACATGGCGAAGGAACAAATCCTGAAGAGCTAATCGCCGCTGCACACGCAGGTTGTTTTACCATGGCACTGTCTGCCCAATTAGAAAAAGCGGGGTTAACCGTGGGGCAGTTGAACACTGAAGCAACCGTTACCATTGAAAAAACGGACGATGGCTTTGCTATTCCAGCCATCCATCTATCGGTGACAGCTCGAGTACCCAACGCGACCCAAGCACTTTTTGATAAAGCAGCGCTTGAAGCTAAAATCGGCTGCCCTGTGTCAAAATTATTCAACGCAAACATCACACTAGATGCACGACTAGAGTAAAAAACAAAGTCGTCGTGTTATTGATGAGTCGTCCCCCTGCCCACCACCAACGACTGCTCTCTTTTTTTATCGTCCGTCAGTTCTTCAACAACGCTGGGTTTTACTTTCTGCGCCGGCTGAAAAAAGTTTAATCGCTGAGAAACCAATGGATCATGACGCATTTTTTCAATCATCATCATAAAATTCACTGCTCTTGCCAAACGATACTCAGCAAGAATTGGTAATTTTATAGCGATAACAGGTCGTTGTAAGATCGGTTGAATATCCCTTGTTGGATTTTCTTGCTTAAAAATAACTGAATCAGCTAATTCAGTGTCAGTCAAAGCAATGGCATAGGGTCCAACAAAAAATGAATCGCCATGAATAACATTGGATGCTATTTTCATAGTAAAACCAAATGGAATGACAAACGACGCAAAATCAAATCCACCATCGCCTCGATCAACGCCCAAAATCAAAGCACCACCACAATCAGGTGACAAGGGCGTAAACACATGAGGAAAAGGATGTGTTTCAACGAACAAACCGCCTCCGCCCTGTGCATGCATAACATATTGTTCAATATAATCTTCATCAAAATCATATTGAACTAGATATAAATTTTCTAACTCCTCATGCTCTGTGGGCTCCATTTCAATCGGTGAATCAAGCGCTATCAGTTCAGCACCGTATTTTTTTAAAAATGATTGAGGAACAGCAAGCGCATTCATTTTAGGTATTTCAATAATATTAAATGACGGGCGAACCAGTAAAACGCCCAAACTACCAAACACGCTAGCACTCTCTCCACTTTTTGCAGCTTCTTGCGATTTATTTTTCCAGGTCGCAGGCAACGTTAACTCTTGAGGCGAAGTCACAAGCATGTCATATCTCGGTATGATCCCTTGGTCTAGACCTAATATCTCCAACATATTAATTGAAGTTCCTGCCTTAATGATTGAGTGGGCAGCTGTAGCCTTCATTAAAGGACGAACTGGATCATCCGGATTGCGTCGGTCCACCATGGAGGATTTTAGTCCCTGCTCGTGCTCCATGGTGTCACTGGCATTCAGCCTATTTGTCATACACATCGCACACTGACAAATTTCACTATGCGCTCTAGGCGCAGCAGAATGGCTACTATCATTCGTTTTATCAAGCATGTTTATCACCATAAATTAAACCTATTGCTTAATTATAGGTCACTTATGGCGATTGTGAGATACGATAATATGAAAAAGATAAAGCGTATTAAGGCAGTAAATCTCACTCAGTTCATGTTTTCAATAAAAACCGAATAATGAGTAAATTTAAAGCGACTTGATTTACAATTATGACACATTACAGGGGTGTCATGGGCAGAGAACGTTGACAATTATCTTTC
>CANJFK010000259.1 GCA_947473535.1 Legionellaceae bacterium
CAGCCTTCAGATCATCACCGTGTTCAATACCAATGGATAACCGAATAAACCCATCTTCAATGCCCAATGCGTTACGGGTTTCAGCCGGTATTGACGCATGGGTCATGATGGCTGGGTGTTCAATTAAACTTTCAACGCCGCCCAAACTTTCTGCTAACGTAAAGAGTTCACAACGAGCTAAAAATCGATTTGCGCCCTCTAATCCGCCGCGCACAACCATCGATATCATGCCCCCAAAACCGTGCATTTGCTCTTTGGCTAATGCAAATTGAGGGTGAGTTGGTAGTCCTGGGTAGATTACTTTCGTTACGCTCGGGTGTTTTTCCAACCAATGGGCTAGTGAGTTCGCGCTTTCACAATGTTGGCGCATGCGAATAGAAAGTGTTTTTATCCCCCGTAGTACTAAAAAACTATCGAATGGGCCAGCAATTGCGCCACAACCATTTTGTAAAAACGCTATCTTTTCAGTTAGTGATGGGTTATCACCGACAACAACCACACCACTGATGACATCTGAATGGCCATTTAAATATTTAGTTGCAGAATGTAAAACAATATCAAAGCCCACTTCAAGTGGACGCTGGATCCAGGGGGTGGCGAATGTGTTGTCAGCAACCGTGATGATGCCATGGCGCTTGGCAAGGGCAGCAATTTTTCGAAGATCAGCTAATTTGAGCATAGGGTTCGTTGGCGTTTCCACCCAGATCATGCGGGTGTTAGGCAAAATTGCAGCCTCGATGTTTTCAAGGTTATCCATGTTGACGAACGAAAATGATAAGTTGGCGGTGCGGGTTTTAATTTTGTCAAATAATCGGAACGTACCACCATAAAGGTCATCGGCTGCAATGACGTGATCACCGGCATTTAGTATATCGACCACGGTATTGATAGCCGCCATGCCAGACGCAAAAGCAAACCCTCGTGTTCCTGACTCAAGGCTTGCCATGCATCCCTCATAAGCTGCTCGCGTAGGATTATGGGTACGAGAGTATTCATAGCCTTGATGTACACCAGGGGAGGTTTGTCGGTAGGTTGATGTGGCATAGATTGGGGTCATCACCGCGCCGGTGCTTGGGTCCGGTTCTTGCCCCGCATGAATGACGCGTGTGTCAAAATGTTTTGTGTCCATACACACTCCTAAAATGTTTGTAAAATGAGGCCTCTCACGCCAAGGGGCGAATTAATTACAGCGCCTCCCCTAAAGGATAGTAAAAATCAGCCGTCAATAACTATAGTTGCCATTCTAGAGAGGGATGAATGAATAGGCAAGAGCTAAAGAAATCACTATCCATATTGCGCAATCGATTGGCCTTCTTAAATCGTGACATGCAGCAACAATTGCTACGCCAAGCAACGCATGATCCTTTAACACAATTGCCAAATCGAGTGCTGTTTATGGATCATGCTGAAAAAGCCATTAAGCGTGCGGATCAAAATAAATCCACGCTTGCTTTTTTATTCTTGGATTTAGATCGTTTCAAATTAACAAATGATACGTTGGGGCATGGCATGGGGGATAAACTACTTCAAGCCGTGGCGGAACGATTATTAATGATAACGGATGAATCTCAAACCGTAGCACGGTTTGGTGGTGATGAATTTATTATTTTGATGCCAGCCGTCACCGGCATTCAACAAGCGGAGCAATTGGCACGGACTATACTTGTTCTGCTGAAAAAACCGTATAATATTGAACAATATACGTTAAAAATTACGGTAAGTTTGGGGATTAGTGTCTATCCACAAGATGGGCTTGATTATGAGTCTTTAATGAAGCATGCTGATTTATCGATGTATGACGCGAAGGGCAATGGTCGAAATACGTACCGCGTCTTTTGTCCAGAACAAAATAATCGTGTTTTAAACCGTGCGCGGTTAGATACGGCTTTACGTGGCGCGCTAAAAAAGAAAGAGTTTCATCTGGTATATCAACCGCTCATTAATATGAAAGAAAACAGCGTGATCGGCGTTGAAGCGTTGATACGTTGGGATAGTGAGTTTTTGGGACCTGTGTCGCCTTTAAATTTTATTCCAGCCGCTGAAGAAAATGGTTTAATCATTGACATTGGTGCATGGGTTTTGGAGCAGGCCTGCATGCAACTAATGATTTGGCATCGCCAAGGGTTGTCAGCGCTGATTGTGTCGGTTAATGTTTCAAATCGTCAATTTAATCAACCCGGATTTCCCGAATTGATTAGATACATATTGGTGAATACAGGTTTGCCTGCTCAATTTCTTGAGTTGGAGATAACGGAACACGTGTTGCTGGATAATTTTGAAAATTTACTAAAAACCATGCATCAATTGAAAGCAATGGGTGTAAAACTGTCCATTGATGATTTTGGGACAGGTTATTCCAATTTATCTTATCTAAAGCAATTTCCAATTGATAAATTGAAAATTGACCAAACATTTATTATGGAATTAATCAGTAATAACAATAATGCGGCTATCGTTAATGCTATTATTAGCCTTGCTCATAGCCTAAAATTAGAAGTACTAGCTGAAGGGATCGAAACTGAATTTCAACGAAAATTTATTCTCGCAAGTCATTGTGATTATGGGCAAGGCTTTTTTTTTCAAGCGCCTGAAAAGCCAGAATTATTGAGTGATTTTTTGATGAAGTACCCTAATAACGAAGGAAAGCGCTTGTGACCTACAGCGATATTAAAATATTATTCTACCGTCCCCTTGTGTCTAAGGTGATAGCGTTAAGCATTGCTTTGTTGATTGTTTGGCAAATGGTTTCAGGACTTGCCAGTTATATGTCGTTAGCGCACTTAGTCACAACGTCGAGCCACCCAAGCCGTTCAACACCATCTGAATTGCATCGTCATGAATTGAATGCGGGCCTATCGGCACTTTTCTTTGGTGATTATGTGCCAAAAAATCTGAATGAAGAGGGCGTGAAGCGTTCGATGCTTAATCTAAAGGTTGTTGGTATAATGCTGTCTTCTCATGAAGAGGATTCACATGTTATTCTCCAAACGGCAAGTGGGCATGATCAAACGTTTCGAGTAGGGGATGTTGTGCCTGGTGGTGCGGTTATCAAGCGTATTACTGTCGAAGGCGTGTTAGTTGATCGAAATGGCGAGCTAGAGAGTTTAACTTTACCTAAAAATGATTTACTCTTCGATGCCCCTCCCAAGCCTTTAAGATCGCGATCTTAATCAAGGAAATATGTTATGCGTTTTGGTATGGTATTATTTAAATTGATTTTTCTAGTGAGTATTTTAAGCAGCTGTGTGACGAATGGGTTAAATTTGCGCGAGGGCATTAGAAGCTTTCAAATTCAGGATTACCGACAAGCTTTTATTCGACTTAAACCTGAAGCCGAAAAAGGACAGGCTGACGCTCAATATGCCGTTGGATATATGTATTATTATGG
>CANJFK010000260.1 GCA_947473535.1 Legionellaceae bacterium
AAATTGACATTAAAATCAATACGATTATTAAAATATAACCCAATCGTTTTTGTGCACGCTGTTGGCTCTCAAATTGCCCGGCCCACTGCAGTCGAAAATTCGTTGAATCAAATTTTACTTCAGCGTTGATGCGCTTTTGCGCTTCGTTCAAATAGGACGTAAGATCTCGCCCTCGATTATCAATCCGTACGGTAATCTGGCGCTCATTTGTTTCATGTGCAATATTACTTTCGCCCGTTTTATAATCGATCGTTGAAATTTGAGAGAGCAAAATTTTGGCGCCGGTCGAGCTATTTAAAATCAAATTGCCCAGCGCTTCTGCGCTACTTTTGTTCGCTTTTTGAAAACGGACGGTTGCATTGTAGATTCGCTTATCAGCATAAACAACAGCGACCGGCGCCCCACCCAAACCCGTTTGAATCAGCGCCGTAACATCATTAATAGTAATGCCATAACGTGCTATTTTCTCTCGGTCGATGGTCACAATCATTTGTGGAATAGGTGGCTCTTGAAATATAGATGCCGACGCCGTACCGCGTATCGTTTTTAAAATACGGACAATTTCATTACCAATTCGACGGCATTCGGTTAAATTTTCACCATAGACTCGCAAGGCAAGCGGGCTGTGTGCGCCACCGATCATGTCGTTTACGCCGTCAATAATGGGTTGACTAATACCGATGGTGTACCCTGGCATGGTTAAAAACCGTGCATTCAGCTTTGCAATAAATTGCGCTTTGGTTTCGTTACCCGGCCATTGTGAATAAGGTTTTAAACCAACGGGCACTTCAATGTGTGACGGCGTCCAGGGATCAGTGCCTTGATCACTGCGACCCAGCTGCGTGACAACATAGGCAATCTCTGGATACTCCAGCAGCGTACGGCGTAGTTCACTGGCCATGTCGTTGGCTTTCTCCAGCGAAAGCCCCGTGGGCATTTCCACCTGCAACCATAGCGCGCCCTCGTCCAAATCCGGCAAAAATTCACGGCCGGCCGTGGCACCCAGCACGCCAACGGTAATCAGTACCAATACGCCGATTGCATACGCAATCGAAGGGCGCGTCAATAACCGCGTCAACAAATCACGGTAGCGCTCGGTCAACCAGAGTAAAGGACGGTTATGAAATATTTTTTGTGGTTTACGTAAGGCCGTGTAGGCAAGCCCCGGGATCAAGACTAATGAGCAAATTAATGCGCCAAGCAACGCAAAGGAAACCGTGTAAGCCATGGGTGTAAACAGCCGACCTTCTGCTCGCTCAAACGCGAATAAGGGCAAATACGCTGAAATAATGATCAAGGTTGCAAAAAAAATGGGGCGTGCCACATAACCCGTTGTTTTAAGTGTCTCTTCAATCGACAGTTCCAACGTTGGATTTTCTTCTCTGCGACGTAAAATAGCCTCCATCACCACGATAGCGCCATCAACAATGACACCAAAATCGATCGCGCCGAGCGAAAATAGATTCGCTGGCATGTTCGTTGCATTCATTAAAATAAATACCGTAACCAGCGCCGCAGGGATAGCGACAGCCGCGACTAACGCGCTGCGCGGACTGCCGAGAAATAAAATCAACACGATGCAGACTAGTGCAATCCCTTCGATCACGGTATGCGTGACTTTATCGATCGTTAACTTCACCAGATCATCGCGGTCAATATAAGGCACGATCTTTACGTCCATAGCGTTTAACCTGGCTTGAAGGGCATTAATTTTTTCATGGACACCTTCTAGAATATGTGACGGATTTTGATGTTTTCGCATCTGCACGATCCCTTCGATGGTATCTGGATTATTATTTTTTCCCAGGATGCCTTCCCTTTCTTTGTGACCAAATCGTACTTGACCCAGCTCACGTACCTGTACAGGTACGCCGTTTTTTTGTGCGACAGCAACCGAACCAAGATCATCAAGCGAATGAATTTGCCCTAAACCGCGCACGATATAACTTTGTTCACCGCGCGTGACCCGGCCCCCACCTGCGTTTGACGTATTATTACTGATAGCACTAACAACATCACTCAATACAAGATGATGGCGCTCCATTTGATTCGGATCCAACGTTAATTGATATTCTTTGGTCAGACCACCAAAATTATTAACATCAGCAATGCCAGGGACTTGTTTCAGCGCAGGCATGACAACCCAGCGTTGAAGTTCTGATAACTCCATCAGATTTTTAGTATTTGATTCTAACGTATACCGGTAAATTTCACCGCCGGAGCCGGTTAATGGGCCGAGGGTAGGTACTACTCCCTGGGGCAGGATCGCGTCGCTAATATGATTTAAAACACGCTCACGAGCAAAATAATCTTCTACACCACCCTGAAAAACCAAGGTGATCAATGAGAGAGCAAACGTGCTACTTGAGCGCATAATAAAAACATCTGGCGTATTTGCCAATGCGTGCTCTAGCGGTGCCGTAATTTGTTGCTCAATTTCCTCTGCTGCAAGCCCTGGCACTTGTGTGGTTACCTGCACCGTCACGTCACTGAGCTCGGGGTATGCTTCAATCGTCATTTTAGTACATGAAATATAGCCATAAATGGAAATAACGATAGCCGCTCCCCAAGCGATATGACGTCGCCGAAAGCAAACCTCAATGAGCCGGTTAATCATTGATAAACACCCCACCATCCACAACTATACGCTCGCCTGTTTTCAATCCGGATACAACACGAACCTGATTTGAGTCCTCTAAGCCTAATTGAACCACGCGTCGTTTAAAGATCCAGGGCGCCGTTTCAACGTATACGGAGGTCGTATCATCATTCATCAAGATGGCGGAGACTGGGATAAGGATCAAAGCAAACTGTGGAATAGAGACCTTTACTGTTGCAAACATATTGGGTTGAAGCTTTCCATTGGGATTGGAAAAGGCAATCCGCGTTTTGTTACGGCGAGTATCCGGTTCGAGAAACGAGTTCACGAACGTTACCTTGCCACGTAATACCTCTTGAGGGTAAGCCGGCAAATAGATTTTCACGGGCTGATCTTGAGCGACTACCCCGACCAAACTTTCCGGAATATTTGCGGTCACCCAAACCTTCGTGAGATTTGATATGGTCATTAAAGTGACTGTAGGATCATTAATAAAAGAACCAATACCATAGTTGAGTGCTGTAATGATGCCTTGTATCGGCGCTTTCATTGTCAGCAAGCTAAAACGATTATTGCCCAATGTTTTTAGTTTCGCTTCCGTTCGATGGGCTTCAGCTGCCGATTGAATATAATCACTCTGAGCCAGTTGGACATCCTTGATTGAATTACCGCCTGCACGGTTCACCTCTTGTGCCCGTTTTAATGCATCACGCGTATAGGTAAGCACGCTTTGTGCCTTATCATTATCTGAATTGGCCAACGCGAGATCGGGCGAACTTATC
>CANJFK010000261.1 GCA_947473535.1 Legionellaceae bacterium
TCCCACATCAATCAACCATCCCTTGCGCCATAAACTCGCCAATAAATTAGCAATAGATTCAGACATGCTGACCTTAAGCAATGGTTCGGACTTGTTGTTTTGTTTACTGCTTACATGCTTTGCACTGCATTGTGATAAACATATTTTAACCCATGATTATGCCTTTATTTCCTATGGTATCCAGGCAAAAACATTGAATATTCCCGTAGTGAATACACCTGTCGTCTCGGATTGGCGAGTCGACATCAGCGCAATGATTGCCGCTTGCAGTGAAAAAACAGCGCTTATTTTCATTGCCAACCCCAATAACCCAACGGGTTTGCTCGTTAATCAAACGGATATCGAACGCTTATTAGAGAACATCCCTGAAACAACGATCCTTGTGCTGGATGAAGCCTATTATGAGTATGCCGAGCATTTAACACATTCAAATTCAATTGAATTATTAACTAAATATCCAAATTTAGTGATCACTCGCACCTTTTCGAAAGCTTATGCATTAGCAGGACTACGTATAGGCTACGCAATTGCCAACCCACAAATCACGTCACTGCTTTATCGCCTTCAACTGCCTTTCGCGGTCAATCAAGCAGCGATGGTAGCAGCCAGCGCCGCATTAGACGACCAAGCATTCCTAGAGCAAAGCATACAAACTACAACACAGGGCATAGAACAAATGGAGCATGGGCTGACTAAGTTACAATTGCCTTACCTACCTACAGCAGCAAATTTTATCACCGTTGATTGCAAAACAGACGCTGAACCAATCTATCAAGCGTTACAACAATATGGCATTATTGTCCGACCACTTCATCCTTATGGTTTAAATAACTATCTACGGGTAACGATTGGTACAAAAGAACAAAATAGACGGTTTCTTGAAAAATTAGGGTTATGCCTACAGGGCAAGGCATAAGGACTGTAAAACATTAACTTAGGAATTACATGATGAAAAGTGATTTAAGCAGTAAACATTGCGAATCTTGTGAGGGTATTGGCGCGGCTCTAACGCCACAACAAATTGCTAACTTGATGCCACAACTAGCAGACGGTTGGCACAGTGCGGATGATCATAAAGAGATCAAAAAATCATTCTCTTTCAACAACTTTTACGAAACAATGGCCTTTGTCAACGCCCTCGCCTGGATAGCGAATGGCGAAAACCATCACCCTGATCTTGAAGTTGGCTACAATTATTGCCACGTCCGCTTCTCAACACATGCGTTAAAGGGACTATCGCATAATGATTTTATTTGTGCTGCTAAAACAGACCAGTTGTTAGCTATTTAGAGCGAAGCCGTGACCGAAATGAATCGGTCACGGCATGCATTGTTTAAGGCCTCTCGTCAATTTCCTTACGCTGCGTTGGCAGAAAATCTTTTCTATCCAAACCCATGACAACAGCTAGCGCACCGGCAACATAAATTGATGAATAAGTACCAATAATAATACCAATAATCAACGCCAGGGAAAAACCATGAATGCTCTCACCGCCATAAACAAAGAGCGACACCACCACAAATAAGGTCAAGACAGACGTCATAATCGTTCTCGACAAGGTTTGATTAATCGATGTATTCATTATTTCAATAGGATCTGATCGTCTAATTTTAATGAAATTTTCACGAACCCTGTCAAACACCACAATGGTGTCGTTCAACGAGTAGCCAATCACCGCAAGCAACCCAGCCAAGGCTTTCAGATCAAATTCGATGCCAAACATGGCGAAAACACCAAGAATCAATACTGGATCATGAATCAGTGCAACCGCTGAACTAAACGCCAAACGATATTCAAAACGCATGGCAATATAAATCATCGTCGCTAATAATGAGACAATAATCGCTAGTGCACCTTTCGTTGCTAATTCCTTACCCACTTGAGGACCAACAAACTCAACGCTCTGTTTAACAGCACCAGGTAACGCCCCCATCACTTTCTCAACGAGCAAACCTTGATCTAAATCAGCACGCGGTGCAATACTAATTAAAACATCTTTAGAGGTGCCATAACTAATCACTTGCGCTTCTTTAAATCCAATCTTATACAAACTATCGCGAATGGCCGATAAATCAACTGCTTGAGGGTACGCAATTTGAATTTGCGTGCCACCCGTAAAATCCAGACCCCACTTAAGGCCATTAACCCAAAGTGCCCCAATAGAGACCACAAAAATGCAGACAGACAACAGGGCCGTCCATTTACGGGCTCCCATAAAGTCTATCTTTGAATTGGGATTAAAAAATTCCATCTGAACCTCGCTTCAAATACCGATTGACAATTTTTTTACGTTACGACCACCATAAAACGCATTAACAATAGCGCGTGTGTAGGTAACACCGGTTAACATGGATGTCAGCAAGCCCAGCGACAACGTCACTGCAAAACCACGCACTGGCCCTGTTCCCACAGAAAATAAGACAATAGCAACAATCAACGTGGTAATGTTAGCATCAAGAATCGTAGCAAAGGCACGTTCATAACCCGCATAAATTGCGGCTTGTGTTGATAATCCGTTCCGCAACTCTTCACGTATACGCTCGTAGATCAATACATTCGCATCAACAGCCATCCCCACGGTCAACACAATACCAGCAATACCTGGCAAGGTAAGGGTCGCACCAATAATGGATAACAACGCGCATAATAAAATGATGTTCAGAAGCAGCGCTGTGTCGGCCACTAACCCAAAAAAACGATAGTAGATTAGCATCAACACAAGAATTAGCCCCATGCCAACTTCCAAGGAAAATATCCCTCGCTGGATGTTTTCTTTGCCCAAAGTAGGACCAACTGTACGCTCTTCAACCGGATAAATGGCTGCAGGTAGTGCCCCTGCACGCAAAAGTAATGCTAAATTGCTGGCTTCTTTACTATCGACTAAACCCGTAATCTGAAAGTTATTTCCCAACGCATTTTGAATAACTGGCGCACTGATCACCCGCTCTTCACGTAGGGTAACGCGCTTGGACACTCCCCCAACCATTTCCATATTCGTTTTACTTTCTACAAAAACAATCGCCATGCGCTTACCAATGTTTTCACGTGTTACCTTCGTGAAAAATGATTCCCCACCACCACCCAACTGTATTGATACTGCCGGGGTTGCGGTCTGTTGATCAAAGCTAGATACGGCACTGGTGATAGAGTCTCCGCTTAGAACAACCTGGCGATTCGATAAGATAGGACGACCGTCCATCATATATAACTTGCTGCTGACGGGTACGGCCCCCGTTTGCTTCGCCATCAGCGGATCATTTTTCTGATCTACCAAAAAGAACTGCAAGGTCGCTGTCCCACCGAGAATTTGCTTTGCACGCGCCGCATCTTGAATGCCCGGCAAATCAACAGCAACGCGTGTTGCCCCTTGCTGTTGAA
>CANJFK010000262.1 GCA_947473535.1 Legionellaceae bacterium
AGCGGAATATACCAAATTAATCGC
Source organism: Legionellaceae bacterium (assembly GCA_947473535.1). Taxonomy (GTDB): domain Bacteria; phylum Pseudomonadota; class Gammaproteobacteria; order Legionellales; family Legionellaceae; genus CANJFK01. The sequence continues at coordinate 25 of CANJFK010000262.1, forward strand.
GCTATCTAGTAATGCTAAAAATTCATTGAGAAATACGATTGAGGAGACCTTTAAGGCCGATCGAAACGCTTATCTAGATAAAATTTTGAATGGCGCTGAGGCGTATTTGGCGTGGAGAGCCACAGATGAACCTGGTTCTGGCTGGTATCATGGTAATAGTGGGAAAACTCGAGCAGAAGGATTAATCGCGAGAATTGAGCACCTTAAAGATAATTTTACGGAAGAAAGTTTTAGAGCGTTTGAGGCTGACTATAAAAAAATCATAGCAAAATCAAGTAACACAACGAATTCATTGGCGAGTTTTATTAGCCGGGAAATTCATCATCCAAAATCGGAGATTAGTAATCCGAACGATGATGATACGGTCGATGAAACTGTCTATGACTATGATCCACCACGCCAGGGTGGTGGGATAGTATACTAGTAGCATCACAATTCAATGGCACTACCTTAAGGGATCCCCCCTTTGAAAAAGGGGGGTAGGGGGGATTTTTCAAATCTTATTGTTTCATTACAATCTAACTTCATCTTGGACGGATCGTAAAAACCCCCCCCCTACCCCCCTTTTTCAAAGGGGGGGCTTAAGGTAGTACCCGTACCATCACAATTGTTATTCGCACCCACATCCTTTGTAGGTTACAATCCATTACATTTCCTCCTAGTGCATTCAACATGCATCTGAAACAATTAAAACTGGCTGGCTTTAAGTCGTTTGTCGATCCGACCGTTGTGCCGTTTTCAAGCCAATTGGTTGCGGTGGTTGGCCCCAATGGTTGTGGTAAATCTAACATTATCGACGCGGTTCGTTGGGTGATGGGTGAGAGCTCTGCGAAAACGTTGCGCGGTGAATCGATGGCCGATGTTATCTTTAAAGGATCATCCAGCCGAAAGCCAGTAGGGCAAGCGTCCGTTGAATTAGTATTTGATAACACTTTGGGGCGGTTGACAGGACAGTACGCAAGTTATCAGGAAATCGCCGTGAAACGGTTGGTGACTCGCGATGGTGAGTCGTGTTATTTCCTCAATGGTAGCCGTTGTCGACGGCGAGATATTACGGATATATTTTTAGGTACTGGCGCAGGCGCTCGGGGCTATTCTATTATTGGTCAGGATACTATCTCACGTCTGATCGAGGCGCGTCCTGATGATTTACGCGCATACTTCGAAGAGGCTGCTGGCGTTTCAAAATATAAAGAGCGGCGCCGAGAAACAATGCAGCGGATTAGTCAAACCCGTGACAATTTAGCCCGAGTGGCTGATATTTGTTCTGAGCTTGATAAACAATTGGTGCGCTTGGAGCGCCAAGCCAATGCAGCGGAGCGTTATACCCTGTTGAAGCAAGATGAACGCCTGTGCCGAGCCGAAATTATCGCTTTGAAATGGCATGGTTTAACGGCTGAACAGGAGAAAATCCATCAGGAGTTGAGGCAGTTATCCCTGCAATATGAACAACACAAAACCAATGCTGCGGCACTGTTTAACGACAGCACGCTCACGCGCGGCGCGTTGCAGGAAGCCAATGCGCAGCATCAACGCATTCAAACTGAATTCTATCAATTGGCGCCCGCGATCGCGCGTTTGGAAGAAACGATCCGGCAACGTGAGCGCGATCAACAGCGGATGGCCGTGGATAAGCAACAATTGCACGCGGATCTGCAACTCGCGGTGAATCAATTACAGCAGCATCGTGATGCGTTACATCCTTGTGAGCAGAACGTGCAACAGCTGCAGAGTAGCTTGCAATCGTTGCGGCAAGTATTTATCGTGCAACAACAGCAGGTTCATGACAATCAACAACAAGATGCTCGCTGGACTACGCAAAGGCAGCAAGTACTTGCCTTATTGAATCAAACGCAACGTGAAGCCGATGCTGAACACATACGTTTACAGCATACCGAACACCGCGGGAGTCAACTACAAGTCAACATTGAAAAAATTCAACATGAGCAAGCCCTTAGTGCCGTGGATGCATTACAACTTGAGTTAATATCGCTGCAATCGAGCCAAGCCGTGTTCGTTGAACAACATCAGCATGCCATGGACAACCATCAGCTCGCGATAAAGACAGGCATAGAACGGCATCAACAGTTGCTATCCATTGAGCAACAGTCGCGCCAAATGCACGATAAAGTACAATCGCTAACCACAGAACATGCGGCATTGTTCGCCGCACAACAGGCTGCATTACATCAGGTGAATGCAGTGTCTCCAGCGATGCCGCAATGGGAAAATACGCCGCGTTTAACTGATTTGATGACGGTAACTGACGAATGGGTGCGCGCGTGCGAGTTGGTTTTAGGTGATGGTTTGTATGCGCTCGTGCTTGATTCCATGGATTCACTTTGGCCAACGTTGCCAGCGTTGCAAGGCCATTCAGCTATTTTTGTTCAGGAACATCATCTCGAGCAATCCTCAAGCCCTTATCCGCGCTTGTCCGATAAAGTTGTAGGGGCCGTACCGCACTGGCTTAATGCATTGGAACATGTTTTTGCAGCCGATAATCTAGCGGACGCTTTAAGTTGGCAACCTACGCTTGCATCGCATCAATCCGTGGTTACGATGGATGGTTTTTGGTTGGGGCAGGGCTGGGTTCGTGTTGCAAGTCACGCGCGTCCTGATGACGTTGGTTTGCTCGCCCGCAAGCAAGCACTGGCTAAATTAAGCGTCACATTGGCGGCAGGACAGGAGGAGCTACAAGCCCTACAGGTAACGCGTGATAGCCTGCGGGCTAGTTTTGCAGAAAACGAAGCCGAACAAGTGAGATTGAAACACCTGCTTGCTGATTCAACGGATGAATTAAGATCCAATGAGTCCAAAACTGAGCATAAACAGCAGGCACTTGAACATGCATTCATGCGACAAGGGTTGCTGGTACAAGCCTTTGATGACTTGCTCCTTGAGGCGGAAGCGTGTGCAGCAGAACAGGTTGATTTGGAACAAAAATGCCAGTCAGCGCGGCAACGTTGCATTCAATACGAGCAACAAAACGAACAGTTGATGGCCGAACGCTCGCAGTGGGATACGGCACTCGACGACGCTCAGCGAATGCTCGAGACAACGCGCGCTTCGTTGCATCAAACGGAATTGGCGTTGGATCGAGCGGCATTAAAAGTGCAGCAATTGAATGAAAATAGTGAGCGAGAACAGCGTCAAATTGACGTGCTGCATGAGCGTATAGCGGCGTTGGAGAGTCGTTGCCTCGAACTGAATGCGCCTGATTTAGAGCTTCACGTGCTACTTGATCAAAAAATACAACAACATACCCAATTAGAAACAAAATTAGCAGAAGCACGGCAGCAGGTAGACGAGGTACAGGGTCGGCTGGATCAAGA
>CANJFK010000263.1 GCA_947473535.1 Legionellaceae bacterium
CGATAGCGAATCTGTCGAATGCATTGTTTAAATGTAGTGGGGTTTTTGGCTAGCGCTAGTGCTAATACCGTGTCGACGTACGTTTCACAATCAAAGGCGTCTGTGCGATATAGCGGTGCTTGATCAAAATGCCCTTGCAATCCCTCACCCAACGCACCTAATTGGTAGGGTTTTCCAAGAAGCCGTGCGCTAATGGTTGTAATACGCGTCGGCATGTCCAATGCCGGTTTATTGTTCAGTGTATGGTACAGCTGGCCAATGATTATGTCTGTTTGTTGTGGGTCAAGTGTGGGTTGGTGGTTAGTGTCAGCTACCACTGATCCGATTGCAAGAAAAGCGAGAGAAAGAATTTGTTTGAAGCGGCTTAAATGATACATTATATTTTTCTTACATTTCAAAATGTAGATGATACCGTGTGATGCCATAAGGACACAAGAATGCTGAATGTAATTTGGTTGGCAATGATTTTTATCTCAGTCATTGTAGGTATTATTGAGGGGCGTATTGATTACGTTGTTCGAGCGGTAACTGACTCGGCTAAATTGGGTTTTGAATTGGCGCTCGGTTTAGCGGCTATTATGTCATTGTGGCTTGGCATTATGGGGATTGCTACGGAATCTGGCTTAGTCAGTGGTGTTGCTCGTGCGTTGCGTCCCGTTATGCGTCGTTTGTTTCCAGATGTACCTGTAGACGACCCTGCAATGGGCGCGATGGTACTTAACATCGCTGCAAACATGTTAGGACTGGCTAATGCGGCTACACCCTTTGGATTACAAGCGATGAAAGAATTACAACGCTTGAATACACATATCCATACAGCCAGTAATTCAATGTGTACTTTTTTGGCAATTAACACATCAAGCGTGCAGTTGATTCCCGCAACAGCCATTGCGTACCTTGCTGCGAATGGTAGTTTACATCCAAGCAGTATTATTTTTAGTTCTCTTGTAGCCACCAGCATATCGACTATTGTTGCAGTTGTTGCCGTCACGCAGTTAGCAAAATTACCTATTTATCAGATAAAGGATGCGGATAATTTATGAGTAATTTTGCAAATCAATTATCGAACTGGATGTTTCTTGCGTTTGTCGTTGGTATTCCGCTGTACGGTGCAATAAAAAAAATCAATGTGTTTGATGCATTTATTGTGGGTGCGAAAGAGGGCTTTGGTACGAGTGTTAGTCTTATTCCCTATTTAATTGCGATGATAGTTGCCATCGGGATGTTGCGTGCTTCAGGTTTTTTTGATTTGTTGCATGTTGTGCTTGCGCCGGCGATGGCCGCGATTGGGATGCCTGAGGAGTTGCTTCCCCTGGCCCTAATTCGTCCTTTTTCTGGAAGTGCCGCAACAGGTGTAATGGCTGAGTTGATTCATGAGCATGGTGGAAACTCATTGATAGCCAAGACCTCCGCGACCATGATGGGAAGTACTGAAACAACGTTTTACGTCATCGCAGTGTATTTTGGCGCTGTGAATATTAGACGTACTCGTCACGCAATACCTGCGGGGTTACTTGCAGATTTAGCTGGGATTATTGCGTCGGTATGTGTTTGCCGCTATCTTTTTAGCTAAGGAACGTGCACGTTCCCAGGGGATGATGCGTTCCAAAATGGCGTTTTATTCTACGTTATTCTTGATGGTTTTTTTTTAGAAGTCGCAGCAAGGTTGCCGTCTTCATAAAGTTTTAACCGTGCGAGCAATGTGTGGGCATTTGCTTTAAACGAGGCGTTTTCGCGCGCAGGTACGGGCGACGCTCGGGGTAGTGCAACGGTTGTTGGATTTGTAGGTCGATGATTAATATGAAACTCATAATGGCAGTGCGGGCCTGTTGCTAAACCTGTTTGGCCTACATAACCTATAATCTGTCCGCGCTTCACAAAATTCCCCCTCGCTAATCCCTTTTGAAATTTGAGTAAATGCCCATAAACCGATGTAAACGTTTTATTGTGTGAAACTTTAATCATGTTGCCATAACCACTCTCATGTCCGATCACCTCGATACGTCCATCACCGGTTACACGAATAGGCGTACCGATGGGCGCCGCCAAATCGATGCCTTTGTGTGGTCGATTGTAATGAAGTATTGGATGTTTGCGTGATAAACTGAATGTCGAGCTAATATGGCTAAATTTTATGGGATAGCGCGAGAATGCTTTTTTTAAGCTGGTACCCTCTGGCGTGAAGTAATCATAATCGCCTGTGGCGCTAACATGGCGTATGGCCTGATACACTTTGCCTCGATTGGTGTAAGAGACTGCGAGGATATCACCGGTACTAACCAAACTATCGTCAATGAAAAAAGCTTTATAAATAACACTAAATTGATCGCCACTACGTACATCTTTAGCAAAGTTAATTTCCCAATTAAAAATGTCATTCATTTGCTGAATTAGTTTATAGGGGATATTCATTCGTTTCGCTGTTCCGTATAACGACCCTCGAATGGTCGCCGTTAAATACTGATTGTGACTGTCCATTGCGCGCGATTTTATCTTACTTCGGTAATGGTTGTTTTCGTAGGAAACCATCAAAAATTGTGTTGCTGATAATGGAAAAATTAATTTTTCTAAAACGTGATCGTGTATTAATACCTGTATTTTTTGATTTGGCTTGATACTTGCGAGTGTTTTGGCGTAAGGGTTATCATGAAGAACGGATAGTAATGTTTGTTGCGTGAGTCCTAATTGTCTAAACAAGCTGCCTAACGTGTCACCTTGCCGTGGTGTAACAATAGTCCACTCATGATCTTGCTCTGTCGATACCGGATCCGCATCGTCCTGTTTTAAATTGGGTAATGACAGGGTTTGACGGGTATAGCTTGTGTTTAGTTTATGAGTAAATGTTTTTACTAAAATATAAGACGATATCAACGCAACACATAAAGCAATGAGCGCTAATGATTTCGATGGTTTGGCTGCTTTTTTTGCTATGACATTGAGTTGTTGATCCATTTTTAGCCTTTACTACTATTAACTTGGCGAATGCACCAGTGCCTCGTCAACATTAAATCTTGGGATAGGCATCTTATCGTGCATTCATCACTTAAGGACCGCGGTCCCTTAAATCTAAACGTCCATCCCAATATTTTATATTGACGAGGCACTAGCAGGAACCATTTATCCGGGCTAAGATACTCGCTGCAAGAAGTTAGGTCAATCATTAAAAAAGGTTTTACAGTTATGAATGCTCAAGATACGACTTATAATGAGTTGCTCCGTGGTTGTGACGAGGTGTTGCCCGAACAAGATTTGCTCAAAAAGTTGCAGACTGGTAAGCCATTAAGGATCAAGGCAGGCTTCGATCCTACCGCGCCCGATATTCACTTGGGGCATTCTGTACTGCTGAATAAATTAC
>CANJFK010000264.1 GCA_947473535.1 Legionellaceae bacterium
CTTGACCATACAGAAATATTTTCAGTCAGATTATTGCAAAAACAAAACTGAGTCAGTTATACTGACAAAAAAAACTACAATTACCTTGGGATCAATTTTCCGGCCCCATCACTTTAGCAACTCTGTTGCACTTCACTGTTGAATCGGCGTTTAATCATTCACGTATACACGGCCACAATACAAATCTCGGTACACAATTACGCAATTTAGCGCGGGCATTACGTGCTGGCAGAAGTTCCGGGGAGGCACAAATGGCGGCTTATGATGGGATTACAGCATTTTTCAGTTACTGGAGTACGATCCCTGCATCACAAGTGCTGACCTTATATCAAAAATATCCATATCTTGCTGGTATCATTGTTCGTTTACGTCCGACTAATATGGATGATCCGCAGGGCGGGCCTTGCGTCAACGAAACACAAGGAGCAATAGAAGCGTTTATCTCATGCAACCCAGGCCTATTTGTTAGTGGTGAGCAGCTTAAACAAGCGTGTGTTGTTGCACTGCAACCCTTAACGAACAAATTAGCCGGGGAACACTATTCTATTCGTTCAGACTGTCATATTGCGCCTAAGCGTATATTGGTTGATATCGATTCTCAATTCATTGCTGAGAATGCTTGTGCAAAGGCTGCGTTGCGAGCGTGGGTTATTTCTAACAAAAAGCTTGTGCCGCAACTCCATCGACGATGGGGTGTGTTTACACCACAAGAACAAGCCCTACTACTTCGTAGTCGCAATATTAATGGTAATACGCTATTGATGAGCGCGGTTTTGGCAGGGAACCTGCACGCAGTAAAGTTTCTTATCAGTCAGGGCGCGAGCAGACTGACCATAAACCGCTGGGGTGAGACAGTCCTCACGCTTGCGGCGCGTAATCATGATCCTCATATGCTACAGGTTTTAACGCATGCGATGCAACCGCCTACCGCGGAGGATCAACGTTACATAAAGGCTAACGCACGCCAAGATTCGTCGCAAGACACCCCGTTAATGGCACAAGTAAGGCTGGGGCATTTGGAGACGGTCGAAACGTTATTGGCGCAGGGTGCTGACGTTAATGCGATAACGAGTGCAGGTGAGACCGCATTGACGATAGCGCTAAAATGCGTGATCAAGGCGATTAAGGATCGTAGTCCAAATAAAGCGCAATTGATTCAAATAACTCAACGTTTATTAGCGCAACCTCCAGATTTTCGACCGCATCCATCGGTGAACAATGCATTGACGATCCTGCATCATGCAAAACTTTGGCACGATCCTGTTATTATGCAATCTATTTTTCGCCCCATGTGTTTGCACATTGCGGTGTTAACGCAAGCAGAACAAAATACCCTACTAAATGAGTTTGCAATGCCGTTTTGGTCCTATTTATGGGCTCTCCCTGCGCTTCAAATCGACGTCATAAATACTATCCAGAGCCAGTGTCAACCTGAACTTAAAAAGACGCTGCTCAGCAGCACTGATGCCAAGGGTAACACGCCTATGCGCCGCGCTTTAAAGGAGAACAATTGGAACCTGATAAGTGCTCTGATAGCACCTGGCTCACCGATATCCTTGCCGCCTGGGGAAGGACAAGCCTTGTTGCGAAAGATGAATGAAGATCAGAAGAATCCATTGGAGAAGGCAGCATTACTGAAGCGGCTGCTAACGCGTTCATCTGAAGAGCAAACACAATGGCTCAATAATCCTGGAGGGCTTGTCTATCATAGCATTCAGTTGTTCGTAAATGATCTTTCGCCTACCTCGCGCTTTTTGTGGAATCAGTTATTCAGTGTATTAGACGTGGAGCAGAAAGCTGCAATGACCGATGGGTGGCCTGCAAAAAATATGATCCTACATGACTCAGGCTATTTTCGCCATTTCAACAGCCTTCAGCAACCGCTGCAAAACACGCTCCGTCAGGCAAGAATTGATTTTTTGGAATCTTCAAAGCCTTTTGAGGAGGCCAAACAAGATTTTGTGCAAGCCTGTTTGGAACACCTTTCAAGCGCGAGGCATGTAGAAGCCTTGTTCATCATTGATTTGGCACTGTTGTGTCAACCCGAACAAAAAACAGCCCTACTCAATGCCACTAATGCCCAGGGTCAAACGCCCATGCGCCGCGCTTTTCTTGAGCAACGTTGGCAGCTAATGAGTACGTTAGTTGAAGCAGATGTCCCTTTATTATTAGAGGACGGGGAAGGACGGGCGCTGTTGCAGAGCCTGGAGGCATCCGGGAATCTTAACTTGGAATCTGTACAACCTTTGTTGCGAAAGATTTTGGATTTTTCACCTGAAGAGCAAGTGCGGTGCTTCAATGTGGCACCCCCCCCTTATGAAAATAAACTACCAGCACATTTTAAATTTCATACACGATCAATGTCCGCGACTTTACACAAGCCTTGGCGTACCATTAGACCTTGAAGCACCAAACGCATGGGATATAAAAATCGCCGTATTAAAGGATGCAAGTTTTACACAACATTTGCAAAACTTGCAGAATAGAATAGTCAAATTCAGCGATGGGGCTCATGAGGCAGAAAAATCTGCAGCGGAAACCTTGCGCACAAGCTTAAGCCAGGAACGGGTCAATTTTTTGGAGTCCACGCTGCCGTTAGCCGAGGCCAAACAAGAATTGAGAGCCAAGTGCTTGGTAAGTATTCAAGTGGCTGAGCAAAGTGTGCTTGTGAATCACCGTGGGATTCCATCGCTCTTTAAACTCATAAAAAATGCCCTTAAAGCGCTGGGAACGCGCGTTTATACAGGTCAATGGGGATTATTTAAGGTGAAGACAGAATCGCATGAAGACTTAAGCAAAATCAACGTGGACATTGAGCGTGTGATTCCAAGAAATGAAGGTGGTTGAGCCTTGTTCATCGTTTTGGCCAAAACATCGAAAAATGTTTTCCCCGCGAAGGCGGGGATCCATCGCTGCAACAAGCTGGGAGCCAGTGTAGAAATGGATTCCCGCCTTCGCGGGAAAGACAACGTGGCCGAAACGATGAACAAGGCCGAAATATCCTACCGTTTACTCATAATTGGCAAATAGCCAAATCAATTCGTGTGTCCGTATGTCGTAACTCTTGCATGGAGTTCGCATCGCAAAGCCTTAAACTTAAACCATGATGCCCTAATTGCATTTTAGGTACGATACCAGAATGCTTATCCATTCTTAGTAGAATCAAGTGACAAGAATCTTTAGTAGGTAATGACCGTTGATAAAAGCCATTTAACATCTCGATTGTTTCAAACTCGGCTGTGCTGCGTAGTAGCGATAAATAGACAGTAACCGTATCTTGCAGTGTTTTTAAATAGTTCAACCATGTCGTTAAGTCGTCTTGACGTTGTGATGATTCGCGCTCTAGCCAAAGC
>CANJFK010000265.1 GCA_947473535.1 Legionellaceae bacterium
TCTGTACGGCCTCTTACACGGGGATCAGGTAGATCATCAAAATGCTCTATCAAACTGCATGACATCAAATACACCTTTATTTTGTAAAATAAAGGTGTATTTGATCATAAATGGCTGTTAATTAAAAGATTTTGGTGATCTTTCCCTGTGCTCTTCGTTTGGATTCTAATAATTTTATTGATGAGCATCTGATAGTATGGTATAAATATCGCGCTTTTAACTACACACACGTTTCGTCACATGCGGCGGGGTCCTTAGCGAAGGAGTGTCCTTCTTTTGGGTGTCACATGGGAAGCGTGGAGGCATAACCCTGGAGATATAACTATGAATGTTAGTATGCGTGAATTACTTGAAGCTGGTGCTCACTTTGGGCACAGAACCCGGTTTTGGAACCCTAAAATGGCTGAGTACATTTTTGGTTCTCGAAATAAAATCCACATTATTGATCTTGAAAAAACCATGCCAATGATGAATGACGCACTGAATCACATCGGTCGGTTGGCTGGCAATAAAGCTAAAATTTTGTTTGTTGGCACTAAACGTGCGGCACAAGAAAGCATTCGTGAACACGCGAAACGTTGTGGCATGCCTTATGTTGATCACCGTTGGTTAGGCGGGATGTTGACTAATTATAAAACCGTTCGTCAATCCATTTTTCGTTTGAAAGAATTGAAAAAAATCCGTGATGAAACCAATTTTGCTGGAATGATTAAAAAAGAAGCGTTAATGATGACGCGTGAGCTAGAAAAATTGGAGCGTAGTCTCGGTGGGATTCAGGATATGGGTGGATTACCTGATGCATTGTTTGTGGTCGATGTTGGCTTTGAGCATATTGCAGTGGAAGAAGCTCGACGATTAAAAATACCTGTTATTGGTATTGTTGACACCAACAACAATCCGGATAACATCGATTATATTATTCCTGGTAATGACGATTCAATGCGTGCTGTTGATATTTATGTTCGCTGCGTTGCTGATGCTATTCTTGATGCAAAACAGAGTAATACAGTAGGTGGTGCTTCATCTGATGCTGAATTTGTTGAAGTTGCAGCAACTGAAAAAGAACCTAAAAAAATCGATGCTAAAAAAGCTGACGTTAAAAAAACTGACAAATAATTTGGGGAATTAAATATGACAATTAGTGCCTCAATGGTAATGCAATTAAGAGAACGTACTGGCGCCGGTATGATGGAGTGCAAGAAATTCTTAATTGCTACTAGCGGTGATATTGAACAAGCCATCACTGAAATGCGCAAAGCAGGGCAAGCAAAAGCTGATAAAAAAGCGGATCGCGTTGCTGCTGAAGGGAGCATCATTGCTGTACGTTCTGCTGACGGTCGGCGCGCAGTTATGTTGGAAATTAATAGTGAGACTGATTTTGTTGCGCGCGATGTGAATTTTACGACGTTTGCAAATCAAGTCGCAGAAACAGCCTTAAAAACTACTATTGATAATGTTGATTTGCTAGCGAAAGAAATGATACCTGGCAGTGAACATACAGTAGAACAGGCAAGACAAGCGTTAGTTGCTAAAATTGGCGAAAATATCAAGTTACGTCGGATCCAGCAATTACAATGCGATGGTCCAATTGGCTTTTATCTGCATGGTGCTCGAATCGGTGTGTTGGTTGCACTGAAGGGTGGTGATGAAGCCTTGGCAAAAGATATTGCAATGCATATAGCTGCGAGCCGACCGTTGGTTGTTAGCCGTGATCAAGTTGCGGCGGATGTTATCGATAATGAGCGTGATATTTTCATAGCACAAGCTCGTGAAAGCGGTAAACCGCAGGATATTATTGACAAAATGATTGAAGGCCGTATTAGCAAATTTGTTGATGAGGTGAGCTTGCTTGGTCAACCGTTTGTTAAAGATTCCAGTGTGAAAGTAGGTCAACTTCTAAAACAAAAAAATGCTGAGGTTCTCTCATTCACCCGTTTTGAAGTGGGTGAAGGTATTGAGAAAAAAGAAGATAATTTTGTTGAAGAAGTTATGGCGCAGGTTCGCGAACAATGATAAACAATAACCAACCAAAACTTAAATATAAACGTATTTTACTTAAATGCAGCGGTGAAGCATTAATGGGTAATTTACAGTTTGGTATTGATCCATCTGTGTTGGATAAGATAGCGACTGATGTGGCTGAACTGATTCAAATGGGTGTCGAGGTTGGTTTAGTTATTGGTGGCGGAAATCTCTTCCGTGGTAAGGCATTATCCGCGATAGGGTTGGGTCGAGTAACTGGCGATCATATGGGTATGCTTGCGACCGTCATGAACGCTCTGGCACTGTGAGATGCGCTAGAGCGTATTGATCTACCAGCCCGGATAATGTCTGCTATCCCCATGATTGGTGTTGTTGATTCATACCATCGTCGAAAAGCAATGACTCATTTGCGTAATGGACAAGTCGTTATTTTTGCTGCTGGCACTGGTAATCCGTTTTTTACTACTGATACGGCGGCGTGCTTGCGTGCGATCGAAGTTGGTGCTGACATTGTACTTAAAGCGACGAAGGTTGATGGTATTTACTCGGCTGATCCAGTGAAAAATCCTGATGCGATTCGTTACGATTACCTAACGTATAACGATGTTTTGATCAAAGGTTTGCAAGTCATGGATTCTACTGCTATTTGTTTATGCCAAGATCAGAATATGCCATTGCAAGTGTTTAATATGTCTGAGCCGAATGCATTAAGAAGAATTGTTATGGGTGAACACATTGGAACTATCGTAGGAGGCCAACATGATCAATGATATTAAGACAGATACAGAAAAAAGAATGAAAAAAACGGTTGAGTCATTACAACATGAAATGACAAAAATACGTACTGGTCGAGCCAACGCGAGTCTGTTAGATCATGTGCAGGTGGATTACTATGGTAATTCCACACCATTGAATCAAGTGGCTAGTGTGAGCAGCAGTGATTCACGAACATTATTGGTCACCCCGTTCGAAAAATCCATGGTTGCTGCTATTGAAAAAGCGATATTGACATCTGACTTGGGTTTGAATCCATCAACAGCAGGTACTGCTATTCGTGTGCCTATGCCTGCGCTGACCGAAGAACGCCGTAAAGAAATGATTAAAGTTGTGCGTGCTGAAGCCGAACAAGGGCGCGTTTCAATTCGTAATGTTCGCCGCGATGCGAATAATACGCTCAAAGAGTTAGTGAAAGGCAAAGATATTTCTGAAGACGATGAACGACGTGCAGGCGATTTAGTTCAAAAATTAACTGATAAATATATTGCTGAAGTTGAAGTGGTATTAACGAATAAAGAAAAAGATTTGTTGGAAATTTAATATTTTTTATCACTCCCCAGGTACGTCATCCTGAGCGTAGCGTAA
>CANJFK010000266.1 GCA_947473535.1 Legionellaceae bacterium
AATCCCAAGTCATTTGATGGTACAGGTAACTATAGTATGGGGATTCATGAGCAAATCGTGTTTCCTGAAATCGATTTTGATAAAATTGATGTTATTCGTGGCCTCGATATTTGCATTACAACGAGTGCCAAGACAAATGAGGAAGCAAAGGCTTTATTAGAAGCATTTAACCTTCCGTTGAAAGATCGAGAAAGAAACTAAGAAGGGTATAATTGTGGCCAAAAAATCTATGCTTGAACGTGAAGGGAAAAAAGCTCTTCTAGTAGCAAAATTTAAGACGCGAAGACTTGAATTAAAAAAAATAATCAAATCTTCTACTGATTTTGATGTGATAATGGCGACGCAAGCTAAATTAGCTAAGTTACCAATCAATTCTTGTCCTGCCCGACATAGCACCCGATGCCAGCAATGTGGTCGTGCTCATGCCGTGTACCGTAAGTTTGGACTGTGCCGGATTTGTTTGCGCCAGCAATTAATGACAGGTAATGTCACTGGTGGCAGAAAATCAAGCTGGTAACCCTTTTTTCATTGGAGAACGACTGTGAGTATGCACGATCCAGTTGCTGATATGCTGACTAGAATACGAAATGGCCAGCAAGCTCAGCATAAACAGGTGAAACTTGTTTCATCGATTTTAAAAGAAGAAATAGCAAGAGTATTGAAGGAAGAGGGCTATATAGCAGATTTTTCTGTTGAAGCGCTTGAAAACAATTTGAAGGCAATTACTGTTTACCTGAAATATTTTCACGGTCGCCCAGTTATTGAACGCATTAAACGGATTAGTCGCCCAGGTCTACGTGTGTATAAGTCTGTCAAAGATTTGGCGTCCGTTCCCGGTTTCGGTATTGCTATTTTATCAACATCCAGTGGCGTGATGACTCACGTTTCAGCTAAAGCGAAGGGTGTTGGCGGCGAGATCATTTGTGAAGTGGCCTAATACGAACGAGGATAGATATGTCTAGAGTAGCCAAAGCCCATATATCACTGCCAGCAAATGTCGAATTGACTGTTGGAATTAATTCAGTGACTGTAAAAGGGCCAAAAGGAACATTGACACAGCATTGCAACAAATTGGTCTGTGTTGCCAAATCGGACAGTGATGCGAAGCAAATTACATTTAAACCCGCATCTAACGATCCAAATGCATGGGCACAAGCTGGTACTGTTCGCGCATTAGTGAATAATATGGTTCATGGTGTTACGACTGGCTTTGAAGTCGTGCTTGAACTTGTTGGTGTGGGTTACAGAGCGCAAGCTAAACCTGATGGCGTTTCGTTGTCCCTTGGCTTTTCGCATACAATTGAATACTCATTGCCTAAAGGGGTGGTCGCGGAGACACCTAATAACACGACTGTTATTTTAAAAGGTATTGATAAGCAACTTGTTGGCCAGGTCGCTTCGGAAATCCGTGCGTTTAGACCGCCTGAGCCTTATAAAGGAAAGGGCGTTAAATATGCCGGCGAAGTCATTGTCCGCAAAGAAGCCAAAAAGAAATAAGGTATAAAAAATGAATAAACATTTAGCACGTAACCGACGCTCCATTAAAACAAGAGCAATTATACGTCAATCAAAACGGCCTCGATTAGTTGTTCACCGTAGTGGTTCACATATTTACTCGCAAATTATTATTTGCGGTGAGCAAGGTGACCAGGTTGTCGTTTCTGCATCTACTTTAGATAAAGAGTTAAAAGTTACGTTAACGGGCAACAAATCCGAACAAGCAAGTCAAGTTGGGAAGTTAATTGCAACGAGAGCAAAAGAAAAAAACATTTTGGATGTGGCTTTTGATCGAGCAGGCTATAAATACCACGGTCGAGTTAAATCGTTGGCGGATGGTGCCCGCGAAGCTGGCTTGAATTTTTAAGGAACAGTTATGGCATTTGATGATACAAAAACAGACGGTTATCAAGAGAAACTGGTATCCGTTAATCGAACTGCAAAAGTAGTTAAAGGCGGCCGTGTGTTTGGTTTTGCCGTTCTTGTTGTGGTTGGTGATGGCAAAGGGAAGGTTGGATTTGGTCGTGGAAAAGCGCGCGAAGTGCCAATTGCTATTCAAAAGGCAATGGAGCATGCACGTAAAAACATGGTCTATGTATCGCTTGCAGGCAGTACAATTCATCACCAAATTACGTGGAGCTATGGTGCATCAAAAGTCTTCATGAAACCTGCTAACGAAGGTACAGGAATTATTGCTGGTGGTGCTATGCGTGCCGTACTTGAAGTGCTGGGAGTTCAGAATATTTCAGCTAAAAGTATTGGTTCCACAAATCCAAGCAATATTGTACGTGCAACAATTGGTGCATTAACAAACATTGGCACACCTGATTATGTAGCTGCTAAACGTGGCAAATCAGTTGCTGAAATTATGGCAGAACAATAATGACTAATACAGTTCAAATTAAATTGGTTAAAAGCCTGATTGGCCGCCTACCGAAGCATGTTCTTATTGCCAAGCAATTAGGATTGCGAAAGATAAATAGCACGGTTGTTCATAACGATATACCAGCGATTCGTGGATTGATTAATGCCATCCATTATCTGCTTGACGTTGAGGAGTGTGTATAATGAATTTAAATACGCTATCTCCTGATCTAGGTTCACGACCAAACAGAAGACGTTTAGGCCGTGGGATTGGTTCGGGACTCGGTAAAACGAGTGGTAAAGGACATAAAGGTCAAAAAGCACGTGCTGGCGGGTTTCATAAAATTAATTTTGAAGGCGGTCAAATGCCTATTCAACGTCGATTGCCTAAAATGGGGTTTAAATCACGTGTTGGCAGGACAGTTGATGAAGTTAATCTAAGTGAGCTTGCAAAATTAAAAGCTGAAGTAATTGATCTTGATGTGTTAAAAGCGGCTGGCCTAGTAAACAAAGAAATCCGTGACGTTAAGGTTATTCTTTCCGGTGAATTGACTACTGCTGTGAAATTAAAAGGTTTACGTATTACGAAAGGTGCACGTAAAGCTGTAGAGGATCTCGGTGGAAGTGTAGAAGCGTGAGTATAAAAAACCAAAAGAAATCATCTAGCCAGTCCAGTAGCGGATTGGCTGAGCTAAAATACAGATTGATGTTTGTTATCATTGGCATTTTGGTTTATCGTCTCGGTGCGCATATACCAGTACCCGGGCTTGATCCTCAAAAATTAGCCAATTTTTTTAATGAGCAGCAAAATACTATTTTTGGCTTATTTAATATGTTCTCAGGCGGCGCTTTGTCACGAGTTACCGTCTTTGCAATAGGTATTATGCCTTATATCTCGGCTTCTATTATGATCCAACTTTTTTCTGTCGTTGTCCCCTCGTTGGAACAACTTAAAAAAGAGGGTGAGT
>CANJFK010000267.1 GCA_947473535.1 Legionellaceae bacterium
GTGCAATATGTCCGGCAGAGGAAAATCGGGTAAAGGGGTAGATCCTAGACAAAAATTTTATGCTATGCAGTTGAGCGCTTTGCAGGGCAAGCCACCGGCGAAGGGCACAGCTCAAGCCGAAAAAATGGATGATTTTATGCTGCCTAGCCCGATCGCTCAACGTGCGTATGGCAAAGCTAAACAGGATAAAGTACAAGATAATTATAATCTTTTAATTGGTGGATTGATTGCAAAACGAACCGTGATAATGGACTGGTTCGAAGCAGATAAAATTGGTGATCTTGACGATGGCTCTCGTATTGTTGCGGTACACGAAAAGCAACAAGCGATAATCCGGGGCGACGTACCTGGCCTGGAAACAACCGATAGTATTAATCAACTACTGGCTATGCAAAACTTAGAGGGTTTAGCTGAAGGTAAACACAAAGTCATTGAGATTCAAGGTGACGGCAATTGTTCTGCGCGGTCGTTGATGTTTGGTACGTTAATTTCTGCCAGTGTTGCTCTTAAACATGAAGACGAAAACCCGCTGAAAGCCGCTGCTATGAAAAAAACCCTGGCTATCATGTTAGCGGATGCACTGGCGTTGAAAGCGCTCTATGAAGCAGGTGATTCGCTGGTCGATGTTCAGGGTGATCCTGCTGATGATATGTATAAAAATTTCCCACCTGCGTGTAATACCCTTATTGCTTTGATTGAAGGTGTTTTGAATAAGACCCTTTCAACGACTGAGCTTGTCTTTCAGGCCAATATAGATGCTGGTTCTTATGGCTCGCAAAGCTTCCCCAGCCGATTAAATCTAGCATTAGCTGATCTTTCGCATTATATGTTGTACAAGGAAGCGATGAGTGATGAGCGAGATGCTATTATTATTAGAGAGCATGCAGACAGAAAACGAGATCTATTAAAGGGGCACGTCGCCTATTCGACTATCGAGCGTTCTTTAGTATGTCAGCATTTGTGTATTGGCAGTCAGACCGTGTTAATTCGGCCATCAGACAGTACTGTCAGTTTCGTCAACGAGAGTATAGTCGTGCCAGAGACTGGCGGGGTGCATGGAGAATTAGATCACGAACTACCAGCAGTTTCATTTACTACGGTAACGAATGAAGCACTGGTTGGGCATACTAATCTATTATTGGACGCTTCTATTCTTGAACAAATGGAACTTGAACGAGGTTTGAGAGCTGATTTCTCTCACATCGAGGCCGCATTGCATATTGAAGGTATTGAAGAGTATGTCAAGCAACAGACGCCAGACGATATTTTAAACGATAATAGAACCGTTTATGAGCGTAGCGGCATATATGGACTTCACCATCCCGATTTTTATAGCGCTTTACATAGTGAAAATACGAAAAATCCAGGCTCATTTGTTGCTTTTCTAACTCACTTACGTGCACCCACGTGGAAATTGCAGCAGAAGGATATTTTATTCGAATTTGAGCAAGAACTTCGGGAAAAATATATGAATTTATCGCCTAAAAATGAGTGTGAAGTAAGAAATAAGTTAGTGGCAGAAGATTTACTTAATAAAATTTATAGCGGTGAATTGCCTGAACCCTTAACGGATCAAGACCTTACCGATCAAACGTACGAGTTTAACATCGGTGGTTTTCGTTCTCATGAACGAAAAACGGTCAAATTTACACTTGAACATGTTAATCCACAACAACAACAGGTGCTTGCGGTGTTGATTGCTGGAATAAATAAGACAGCGATAGACCAAGATTGGTCGCCTCAGTTTGATAATTTACGCATGTATCTACAAAAGATAATCAAACAGCTACCAAAAACACAACGCCCATCACTGATGAGTAGCATTAAAGTTGCGTTAACCGAGTATGCTCAAAATGAAATCAATGAAATGCCTAATCACCCAACGGAAGATGGCGAGCTTGGGTACAGTGAATATCAGCGAGAGCTTACGGGTATTGATGAACGATTTGATCGATTCATTGAGCTTATTAGACTACTAAATATACCGGATCCCATTGACTATAAGCCACTAAATAGGGACCGTGTGGAAAAGGTACCCACGGACGTTGTGGCTTGGGAGCCACCAGAAACGTTAGAGGATTTTGTTGAGAGTATTGATGCATCTGATTCGGACAAGAGAAACAAGTGGTGGGCTCGTCTCAGTGATCAACGAACAGAAACGGTAGATCAAACGAAAGCGATAAGAGCTTATTTTGAAAACAAAAACCTAGAAATGGAAGCGTTAATCTCTGGCGATACGCCTGATCTCGTGCGGGTTACGGCACTGGTAAAGACGTTAGATGGATTTATCAAAAAAATGATTAAGGAGAAGAAGCCGAAGGTTATTCCTTTTGGAATAATAATGATGGACGAAGTTGCTAAAACGGTCAAACGATCGCTTGATACACAGTTAAACCTGAACAAAGCGAACATAACTAAGATTAACAAAAAAGAGTATACTTCTAAATTAGGATCATTGACTCAGGCGTTTAAAGAACTAGGGAATCTCGCAGTTAGAAAAAAACATAAAGAATTTGAAGCGAGTCTTGTTTCTTTCAAGGAAGATTTGGCTGCTTTGATCACGAATTTTCCGACCAACGCGGATACGATCCGCAGCACATTAACCCAGATCCAGGAAACATATATAAAGAAAAAAAAGGGTCATCAGCTTAATGCAGATGAGCTTCAATTAAAGGCTGCAGTTACCAAGCCCGCAAAAGTGAACGCGGCTAAAAATATAAAAAGTGCTCAGCCGGGGGCTGCCAGTTACTCCTTCATCATGAGCTTATGGAATCATGACGTGTGGCAGGATCCAGATTTGGTTGATTTTGTGAGGGATCCTAAAACATTTTATGCGGGCGCCTTTATTTTTGTTGTAGGAGCCGTCGCGTTAACTGTCTTTACCTGTGGTGTAGGAACGTTTGGTTTAGGTATGGGATTGCTTCTCGTGGCGGGTTTAGTTACAGCAATCGGTGCACTATTGGCCGCTCCTGGTACTTATCGAGGCGCGAAGGCCGCGGCTAACTATACCAACAATCGATTTTTTCACGCGACGAACGACGCTAAACCTAAATCGGTCGCAGACTACCCGGATGAGTATTCGGATAACGACGACACCCGGTCTGAGTCGTCATCTGGAAGCTCAAGGATCTGGGGAAATGGGTAGTCGTTACAAAGAAACGGCACCCGATTTAATACCCATTCAATCCACCTTCGTTAGCGGCAGTCCGTTAATGCGGGTGGTATCTAGCCACGCGTTAACTTCCTCGAGATCATCCACGTTCAATGAACCTGCCAGGTATTTTAAATTTAATAGGGCATTTATCAGGTCATATTGATCTTTTGCTAA
>CANJFK010000268.1 GCA_947473535.1 Legionellaceae bacterium
ATTAAACATCATGGGATGGATAGAACCGATCATGAAAGTAACCCCAGAGCAAAGGCACAATCATATGGACAAAGTAACACTG
Source organism: Legionellaceae bacterium (assembly GCA_947473535.1). Taxonomy (GTDB): domain Bacteria; phylum Pseudomonadota; class Gammaproteobacteria; order Legionellales; family Legionellaceae; genus CANJFK01. The sequence continues at coordinate 83 of CANJFK010000268.1, forward strand.
TGGCGCTCAAAAATAACGGGAGAGCAAACGCCTAAAAAACTACCTCAACTAGACTTGTTTTGAGAACCGCAACGTTATGAGTTAGACTCCACGTATATGCGCTGAGATATGCGCTGACAAGGAATACATGAATCCGGCAGATAAAGTGGAGCGGTGGCCGATTGAAAAATTGGTGCCATACGCTCGCAACGCAAGAACTCACGCAGACGAGCAAGTCAGTCAAATCGCGGCGAGCATAAAAGAATGGGGATGGACGACGCCCGTCTTAGTTGACGAGACCGGCGGCATCATTGCAGGCCACGGGCGCACGTTGGCTGCACAGCGCCTCAAGATGACCGATGTGCCAGTTATGGTCGCAAAGGGATGGAGCGACGCTAAGAAGCGTGCCTACGTCATTGCAGATAATAAATTAGCACTCAACGCAGGCTGGGACAACGAGATGCTGGCGCTGGAGTTGGGCGAGTTGCAAGGCATGGACTTCGACCTAAACCTGACTGGATTCTCGGCGGAGGAAATTGCGGCACTGATTCCTGTAGAGATTGGCCCCGGACTCACGGATGAAGATGAAGCACCAGAGGCGCAGCCCAACCCTGTGACCGTATTGGGCGACGTTTGGCTGCTGGGCAAGCACAGGCTCTTGTGCGGCGACAGCACCAGCATTGATGCGGTTGAGAAGCTGATGGATGGGCAGAAGTCGGATATGGTATTTACTGACCCACCATATGGAATGAAATACGGTGGCGGAAGAGCGGCAGGATCAACGCCAAAGGGGGCGCTCGTAAAAGCGCATGGAATGATTCTTGGCGACGACAAAACAGGTGATGATCTTATTGCGTTAATTCGTGATGCCATTGCTACGGGAGTTGCAGTAAGTAAATCAGGCTCTGCAAAATACGTTTGCTTCCCTTGGCGCACATATTCAGAATTTGAGTCTGCATTAGGCGAGTGTGGGTTAAGCCCCGCCTCTTGCATTGTCTGGGATAAAAAGTCAATTGGTCTGGGCAACGCCAATTACCGCCCGCAACACGAATTTATCTTTTATATCAAAGGCGATGCGTGGTTTGGTGACAGAGCGCAGTCCGATGTTTGGTATATGAGTCGCGGCGCAACTGGCGATTACGTCCACCCAACGCAGAAGCCGGTGGAGTTGATCGAGAGAGCTATAAACAACAGCAGTAAGGGCGGCGACAACATTCTTGACCTATTCGGCGGCAGCGGATCGACCTTGATCGCCTGCGAGAAAACAGGCCGCTATGCCCGATTGATGGAACTCGACCCCAAGTACTGTGATGTGATCGTTAAGCGATGGCAAAACTATACTGGTAAAGTCGCAACACACGCAGAAACCGGCAAACCTTTTGTTGAGGTTACAAATGGCAAAGAAAACTGAAAAACCAATTTATAAAAAGGTTGGCGGTAATGGCGGCGCTCGTGAAGGAGCGGGCCGACCGGCTTTCGAGCCTACCGATGCAGAGCGGAAACAGGTGGAAGCCCTGTCTGGCTACGGCGTGCCTATTGAGCAAATAGGTGTGCTGGTGCGCGATGGAATACACATTGACACGCTAAGGGCGCACTTCAGTTCAGAACTGGTTCGCGGCAAGTCAAAAGCCAACGCACAGGTCGGCAAGACGTTGTTTGGCAAAGCGATGGCTGGCGACACGACTGCGGCTATCTGGTGGAGCAAGTCGCAAATGCGCTGGACGGAAGTGCAAAAAGTAGAATTGTCCGGCGATCCTAAAAATCCGCTGAAGATTGAAATCCAGCGCGAGGCCGACGTTTATCTTGCCGCAATATTGAAAAACACGGAGCTACATAAGCAAGTCGAGGCAGATGAGTGACATTGCCGAGATCGTCGCTGATCAGGAGGTTCAGAAGCATCTAGCTCTGGCCAGCCCCGAATATCGTCTGGCTTGGGCATGGCGGATGAGTTGGCTGAAGACGCAGCACGCGCATCAGGTGCTTCCTCCGCGAGACTGGTGGTCGATATGGTTAATGCTCGCTGGGCGTGGCGCTGGAAAAACCCGCTCAGCAGCGGAACAAATTGCTTGGTGGGCATATGAGGAACCCGGTACTCGCTGGTTGGTTGCCGCCCCGACTAGCGCGGACGTCAGGTCGACGTGCTTTGAAGGAGACTCTGGCTTAATGAATATTATTCCAAGAAGCCTGATTGCGGAATACAACAAAACAACTCACGAGTTGCACCTGATAAATGGCAGTTTAATCAAGGGGATACCAGCGAGCGAGCCAGATCGTTTTAGGGGGCCACAATTCCACGGAGGATGGTGCGACGAACTCGCGGCTTGGGACTATTTGCAAGAGTCGTGGGACATGATCCAGTTCGGCATACGACTTGGTAGCAGGACAAGGTTAATCTGTTCTACAACTCCGAAGCCAAAGGAAACCATTCTCAATCTAATCTCCCGCGAAGGCGACGACGTAGTAATCACTCGAGCCTCAACCTACGCGAACGCAAAGAACCTAGCGCCATCGTTCAAGAAGCAAATTCTCTCTTATGAGGGTACGAACCTTGGCAGGCAAGAAATCCACGCGGAGATCATTGACCCTGAAGATTCCGGGATAGTGAAACGTGCGTGGTTCAAGTTGTGGCCCGCCGAGAAGCCGCTACCGAAGTTTGAATTCATCCTACAATCCTACGACTGCGCCACCAGCGACAAGACAATCAACGATCCTACGGCCTGCATCACGTTCGGCGTGTTCAAGCCATTGGACGGCCCGATGGCTGCAATGCTCGTCGATTGCTGGCAGGACAGGCTGCAATACCCTGATCTCCGTCCCAAGGTGATCGACGAGTACAAGAACGTATATGGTACGGATGAGGGTAAACCAATCGGCGGGAAGAAGGTTGACCTTATCTTGATCGAGGACAAGTCAGCAGGTATCTCGCTGATACAAGACTTGCAGAGAGCTTACCTTCCTGTGCAAGCCTACAACCCCGGACGAGCAGACAAGACTCAACGACTATCCATCATCTCGCCTATAATCAAGTCAGGCAGGGTGTGGGTGCCGGAGAGCAGCAACCGCAGGGGATATGTTAGGGATTGGGCGGAGGGCTGCATCAGCCAGATATGCGCCTTTCCTGACACGGTGCATGACGATTTCTGTGACGCCGCAGCGCAAGGCTTGCGCTATCTCAGGGACGGAGGATGGTTAGACATTGACCCGTTGCCGCAGTATGATGACGACGACTATCTAGATGAGACCCGCAAGTCGCGGGGGAATCCATA
>CANJFK010000269.1 GCA_947473535.1 Legionellaceae bacterium
CTGCCGGTCTATTCCGCACTCCTAAGTACCAACAAGCATCTGCCCAACACGCGGCTCTGGTGCAAAAAGCCAACGAGAACATTCAGCGTTTAAACGAAAAGAAAGCTTACCTGCAACTGCCGGTAACAATCCAGACTACGGGTAAACCCTCGAACGTCAAAACCTACAAGGTTAAAGAAAAAGGCGTTAGCGAGAAGGCGTTTAACACCCGTGAGGAAGCCCTAAAGCACGCACTGGAGAACCTCCCGGTAGCGCGTTTAAATGCGCTTGCAGGCAAGACTAAGGCTCCGGGGTTCTCTAAGCGTTTACAGGCTGAAATAGAACGCCGCAAGAACCCTCCTAAGCAGTTTGTTGCTACCAAGCCCGAAGTTACCGTTAAAGTCGAGCCGCAAGAGAAAACTGAAAAGACCGCAGAAAAAGAAGCAATCAAGTCCCAGATCCTACCCATGCTTAAGAAGTTTGGTCTGGGTGATGTGGCCTTACAGATTGAAGAAGGAATGAAGGCTGAGGGATCTTATGCAGCCAGCGTCATCAAGGTTGCTCTGGACGCTAACAACCCTGTCCGAGTTCTACGCCATGAGTCCCTGCATGGTTTAAAGGATCTAGGATTCTTCACGCCCGGGCAGTGGAAGGTTCTTGAGAACCAAGCCGACAAGGTTTGGATCGACAAGTATCTCAAGCAACGCAACATTAATGGTCAGCCTATACAGGGTGGGCAGCAGTCTCGCTTTGAGGCGTACCAGAACCTGTACAACGGGGACATGGATGCAATCCGCGAAGAAGCTATTGCGGATGCCTTTGGTGATTTTGATATAAACGGCGCTCCTAAAGGATTGTTTGCTACCCTGTTAAAGAAGATGCAGGACTTCTTCCGGGCATTGCGTTCTGCGTTTACAGGTGCAGGCTACGAGACTGCCGACGATGTCTTTGGCAAGGTTGAGCGTGGTGAGCTTAGAGGAACGGCTTCGCCAGAGGCGCAAACTAAGTTCTCTTTAAAGCCAAACCCAGAGGTTGAAAAGGCAGTTACTGCCAAAGTTAACCTAACGCCACAAGAGTCCGCCGCTACATCTCTAGGTTTGCAAACTGGTAAACCAAAGCAAAAACAATTTAGCAACAAGAAAATTGGCGGGTTGCCAGAAGTTGTCCAGTTCTTGCAAGATCGACGCACAGCCTCTGGGCTAAGGCCATTAGATATTAGCAAGAAAGAAGACAGAACTACTCTTGCAAAGTTGTTAACTTCCGAGGCTGTATCCGCCATATATTCAGGTGGTAATGCGCTTTCTTGGTATAACGAAACCATAGCCAGAATGATGGGTATGGCTGCTTTGAAGTTCCCTGAGCTTTCTACTGACCGCAATGCTCAGATGGCGTTTAAATTATCAACAGCAATAACCTCGCAAGGTTTGAATGTTGAAGATAATTTGGCATTCTCTATGAATCAATATCAGAGCTATGCGTACAACAAACGTGTGCGCGGGATTGGTCAATTTGATGAGGTTGGTCAAGGTGCTGACCAAGCTGCAATGATCTCCAATTTTAAATTGGCTAACCGAATGCTCAAAGAGTATGGGGAAGATACAACTCGCAAGTTTTTAGAAACTGAGTTTTTAGCTGAAGAGTTGCGTGAAGCAGGGTTCAAAATTACTGGAGAGCTTGGAGATGAGAAGATAACAGGCTCTTCTATCTTTGGGCCAAAGATAGGGTTTGGTTTTTACTCTAATTTAAATGGCAATTTTGAACCTGTAACAATGGACATGTGGTTCATGCGTTTGGTCGGACGTTTAACCGGAAGTTTGCGTAAGTTTGACCCTGAGTTGTTCAAAACACAGTTGAGCCGTTTCCGTAATGCATTTGAAGAAGAGGGCAATAACGGTATCTATTCCAACGACTTCAACCAAGAAGCATTAGAAAAAGCAAAGACTGATGAATCATCTGCAATTGAGTTTGCGCGTGTAGTAAACAGTGTGTTTAACAGTGATTTTAAAACTAACCGTCTTTTGTATGACGATAAATTGTTCAAGAAGACTGAGTTGGTTTACAGCGCACAACAAATGCTTGGCGCAGTTGATAGCCCAAGAGATGCTCCTAGCAATGGCACAGAACGCCGCCAGCTAAGAGATGTTGTTAGGCAGACTGTTGACATGGTTTCTGAGATACAAGGTCAGCGCATTCCTCCTGCTGCTTTGCAAGCATTAATCTGGTATCCCGAGCAAGAGCTTTACTCTACACTTGGAGTGAAGCTGCGTGTTACCAGTCAAGACTACGCAGGGGCTATTAAGAAAATTTTACTAAAGGACGGGTACAGTGAACAATCCATTAGCGCAGCCTCCAAGTCCGGAGCAAGACAGTTACAACGAATGGCTAACCAGCCAGTCGGACAAACAGTTGGACAACTTGGTCAAAAACCTCAAGCCGCTTTTACAGCAGAAGAGAGATCAGAGTTCCTTGAGCAAGCCAGAACAAAAACGGTAATTGAGCAAGAGCGCAAAGAACCAAAGCGCAAAAAAGTTGTTTTTGAGGTTGCACCAGATCCTAACAACAAAGCTCTAACAGAAGCGTGGAACAATCTGGATCAAAGTACACGTTTAAAAATTAGCGAAGGTATTGCCAGAAAAATTGTTCGCAAGGTGCTTGCTGAATTTGATTTAGAAGGCAGCTTTACATCACAAGTTGGTTCTTTCTTAGAGGAAACCAACCCATCATTTGCCCTGTTCCTTGAGAGCGGTGATGCAGTTGAGGTAGCCAAATTTATAGGCTTTGCGTTATCTCAAAAAGAAATGGTTGTTATTTCTCCCAAAGAAACCAAAGGGACGGAAAAACTTGGAGCCATTACTCTTGATGTAAATACACAAGATGCCAAAAAGATTGATGACATCTACCAAAAATTACGCAATATTCGTGTAAACGGTAAACAGCCCATTGGTGGTCAAAGCACCATGAACGGCAAAATGATTGTGTTAAATTATTCTGATGTTGCAACAGAAGATTTGGCGCGTCTTATTGATCACCAACTAAATGGTGATTACAATGTTTTAACCGGCGATGTATACGCCGCATTCCCAGAGAAAGAGAGTTACAACTATGCCAGTCCGTCCAATGACCCAAGAGGAAAAGGAGGAGATCTTCGGCAACGGAGTCGTGATCTTCGGAATGAAGCAACCCAGCAACTCAGAGATGAACTCTTCAAAATTCGGCAACAAGAAGAACTTGCCACAGGAAAACGAGAGAACATTGCAATCAGCCCAGCAGCAAAGGCAGCAGGAAATTTAAAAAATGTTGTTACTGACAAGACGCTGTTTGAAGCACA
>CANJFK010000270.1 GCA_947473535.1 Legionellaceae bacterium
ATAATTCGCTATCACCAATAAATCAGATAAGTCCCTATCACCTAAACCATCGATAAGCTTCGGTGCTTTATTTTTCAACATGTATTGATACGTGCTCGCATCACCTGCGTTGGGCCCGAGAACACTCCAAGCAATGATGTGAAGAATCAACGCTTGCCTGGCAGGATCTGCATTAAATTTAGATTTAATCGTCTGGATCAACGGATTAACACTCGCGTCCTTACTCAGCGCTTTCAACCAATGCTTCGACGTTTGGGCCCAAGACTTAGCAACGCTTTCGTGTTTATTCTCTGGATGCTGTAATAGCCAACTGCAATGATCAAATCGAGTGTCCAAATCACGAAAATGTTTGGCTTTCTCTAAAATGCCTAACGCATAGCCTCGCGTCAGCGGCGTATATGCCTCCGATCCCAGAACGGCCATGATCTCGTTCACTTTCGCGATGTTTCCATTCCAATTAAATTCACGTAATGCGATTTGGCAAAGCATGGCCTGTTGATCACGAGTAAACGCCTCATTGATCAAAATGGTTTTTAACGCTTTGCCCAATAGCTCCGGAAAGGCTTTTTCGAGATTGCTACGCGTTTTAGCACAAATTGCAACCTCGCCCAGCATTACGTTTAACATTGAAATAGGAAAGGATGATCGCCCATCTTCCGGCTCAAGCGCGCACAACATGCCAAAGAAATACTCTGCATTCCAAAAAAGGTTCTTCCCTGTTTTTTCTAACGAGGACAGCAGCGGTTCAATTTCGTTGAGTGTTGTCGGTCTAAGTTGTAGTTTACGCAAAAACTTGATGATAGGCGCCAGTTCGTCTTTGCCTTCTACCTCGATTCCATCATTTGTCAACTTTGGAACAGCAATATGCTGACGGATGAAATCGGTAAGGCGTTGATAATGGTCAGGGAAATTGACATTCGTGAGCTCAACGGGCTCGTCTTCGAGCGCATCCTGTCTCAGTTCACGAAACTCCCCCTCTTTCGCATAGCTAAAGGTTACACCTCGACTTTCCAGCGTATCGATAAACGCCTTACGATAGCTTGCGGTCTTTGCAGGGTTCGCTTTCATGTCGGCTATGCAACCAAGCAAACCCTCCCAATTGTCGGGATTGACTAGCGCATCAGGCCCACATAGCGCGCAGTCAACGGATAATAGATGAGGAATTAATCGTTTCAATTCGTACGAAACAACGAGCGGCAGATCCGTCGTCGCTTTATAAAATCGTTGTAATTCGTCTTCGTTCGCGGCATTAAACAGCGTGGCTAATTTATAGCTATCCTGACGTAGATCGTTAGGATAGCCAGCATCCAAGACTATCGCTGTTGTAAATAAGTCCAATAGTTGATCAAGTTCACCTATCCGGCCAGATTGATACAATAGACTCACGGCCTCCAATAACGAACCTCGTTGGGACTCCTCGCACTTAGCGAAAACCGTGACTATATCCGCTTGACTTGTGCCAAGTGCAATCATGGCCTCAAAATCGACGACCAGTGGTTGATTGGATTTATAAATAGACTCATGAAGCGTCGTACTGACGAAGGCTATAAATTCAAGCGTAAGATCATCTAACTGCTTTAAAACGGCCGCAACAGGGTCGGTATATTTTGTCTGCAATACCCACATCAATGCATGCAATGATGTTTTGTCTGTATTCGCCAACGTCCTGGACAAATACTGGTAAACGTCTTCACTAAGCTGGCTTTGAGTCGCGAGTGTTCGCTTGATGTTAACCTCCATCGCACCATCATCCCACTCGAACAGTGTCTTCATATTAGGCGCATAGGTCGGAGACGTGAGCGTACTGTGGCTAAACTCATATAATTCTAGATCGAGGTCAATCGCTTTAAGACCATCTTGTTGTATGGCGTAATGCACGCCACCATGGGTAAGATCAAAATTCTCGAGGTTGAGTAAAAAACGTTGTCTCATCGGGATACTTGGCAATTTTTTAAGACTGCCTAGGATCCTGTCCATGCACACCAGCATGTTCTCAGGCTTTACATCGTCAAATTCATGCCCCTCCAGCTTGACGCCCAACTGGTCGAGTTGATTCAAAAAATACGCAAACCCGCCCCACACAACATCAACTTTATCCCAACCCACAGCAGCCATGTGTTCGCCGCTGATGGCTTGCCAGGCAAGGCGGTTGCCTTGATTTCTATCAGGATCACCCTCTGGTTTTACCGTCCTGATGATGTCATCAATGGTTGTGAAAAATTTTGCCGAGATAAAATCACTAAAACTCTCGCTTGCACCGAGAACCTCTTTATTAAATTGTGCAAAAAAATCGTGCCCTAGCCTGGCTTCCATTGAATACAATTTTTTTAATAGTAACGTCACGCCCGCAACACCGTTGTGTTGGTAGACTTGTCCTAAAGCGCGCAGGTATCGCTCGTCCATGTTGAGCGAACTAGCCCAGTGCTTTATATCGCGAGGTAGGTCTTTGAAAAAGATCGCTTGCGCATCGCGATCAAGCATCGTTAATGTTGGGCGCGCTAAAAATTGCGTTACGCCAGTTGCACCAGCATAATTCCATACTTGTAGAAAAGCGGGCCAATGGTCGATGATTTTAGCTCGTTCCGCATCTGAAAATTGCGGTGCTGATCCAAAAAACGACCTCGCACCGGTCACCTTTGGATTCGAACTACAAAACGCGTTAAAATCAGCGGTATAATCGCTGCTTGGTTGTAATCGAGCAAACAGAAGGATGTTTTCCCAGTCCTGCGCATCTAATTTGGAATTGTATTTCTTGCTCCGATAAACATCATAATTCAATTGACGAAAATCGCCCTCCCACGCCGACGCTTTGGGCATTCGCACATCGAGATCGAGCGTTAATGGATTGGGCGGCGTAACGAACCCAAATTCTTTGTTATAACATAAAATTAAATCCCCATCTTTGGAGCGCTGAGTATAAAATCCTCTTGGTAAATTAGTGAGGCTCAACCCAGACGACAAACGGCTATGTTTACGAAGTAATATTTTCGCCGCATCAAGCGTCATCTGGTAAACGGCACCCGGCGCTTTAACCTTGGGATTCGCGTTAACCCAAGTGTGGAAAAAATTCTGTAGGTCAGATGCACCACCTTGCGTCAAGTGCGCATACTGAGATGAAAACTCATTGTCATCCGATATGAATTGTCTTAAAAATTCGTCCAATTGTGTGTCAATGTTTTGGTAATCAACAAGCGTACCTCCAATCGCTTCCGCTTCCAGTTGCAAGCCATTGGACGCTTGCGCAGGCGGCATGGGGTAGACCTGTTGAATCGCCTGCTGTTGCTGCAATTGCAATTGAACC
>CANJFK010000271.1 GCA_947473535.1 Legionellaceae bacterium
CCTATGTACCTTCGGAGCACACGAGGGTGGCGTGGGTGCTTACCCGTGGCAATCCTCTTTTTAGGATCCCTTTATTTGAGCTTGAGCTTGAAGCGGGAACGCCGCCTGTTCGTCGAGTCAGCCAAGTATTTCAACCGTTTCTAATGGATACAGGCATTCGATGGACTCTAAGTCATTTAAAAAAAGCGAGTGATTTAGGTGTTGATGCAACCTTTTTCCCTCCCGCTGTTGATGCAGTGCGTCACGCCCAACTGCTCAGCGAAATGCCCAAATTACCCACGAATGCATCGCCACCCCTTGCTCCCTCGCAGGAGAATGCTACGAGCAGCTCGAGCCTGGTTGATGTTACGACGGCGTGGCAGCAGTTGGGTGATCAATTTATAATGACTCGCTCTCATTTAACAACGACTCAGCAATTGTTTATCGTCAATTTTATTGACGTGAATGGAGACTGGCCATTATTGAACAAGCCGCCTGTTCATGAGCAAATTCAACGTTGTTTATCGTTGATTAAAGGAACGGTTACGCCATCAGACAATGCGTTGGCCATTAGGAAATATCGTGATCCGATGTTTCTTGCGACATTAATGACGGGATCTTTTTACCCAACGCAAGCGGACGAGCCAGGATGGGGAACCAGAGTTGGCGATGTCTGGTGTTTTGTTAATGCACTATTGGTTAGTGCGGTGAGGTTATTGGGATACACTGGCTACGTAACATTAGCTCGACCACCTAAAAAGACGGGTGTTTGTGCAGGTGAATATCTTTCTTTGCATGCTAATACACAGATTGTTACTCCTTCAGCGATTGAATTTTCGGTGCGTGACACTGATATTTATCAGTTAGTCATGGGCTATGTGGAAGGCGAAGCCGACGCCAGCTTTGATGAATATAACGAAAATCAAATGAACGAGATGAGCACGGTGTTGAAGCAAATTTTAGCACGTCAGGCTTCGATTCTTTATTTATCGGATAAATTATTTGTAAGCATAACCAACCTGTTTCAACTCGATGGCGAGTCAGCGTATAATTATTTGACACTTTCCTGTGACACGCTTTTAAGGTCACTGTCTCAAGAACGCTTTACACGTGTTAAAAACGATTTAGTGATACAGCCGACGTCAAACGATTGCAGCATCGCTATTGCTCGATTTGCTCTGTTGATTCGAGACCTAAGGGATTATGTTGATTGTCGCGGTGCTTTAGATAACTTATCCATGGATCATCAAGAAAAGCTCATTACTTGCTTAGGAAACGATACGCGATTGATCGCGAATCCCGATTCTATTGACAGCGTGACAACCCTATTACTGATGGTCCCGCATCAGTTACACACACAATTAATTACCCTCTTTGCCGATGATCTACGACAGCTTATTGATGATCGATTGCAGCTTGAGCGAATATTAGATGTTCTCGCTCCTGAAGCACATCAATTATATTTGAGTTACTTTAAGCCCCTGTTGTCGTGTTACAAAGCGGCCCGATTAACTGATCGACCGGATTCTAAGCTTAATAATGATGGTCGATCAAGTCAGGTTGGGCTATTTTCTGGCAATAATTTGGCGGGCACGGTGCCTGGATCAGCTGATGTTGCTACCGCATCAATGAGTAGTTCTGTTTTAAGTCCATCATTGTGATCAATGGCACTACCTTAAGCCTTTTACCTAAAAATTAACAATTAAGTGTAGCCTGGATGAAGCGTAGCGTAATCCGGGAGCCGCGCCTGTGTGAGGCCTCGTTTCCCGGATTACGCTACGCTTCATCCAGGCTACATCAAAATGTGGATCAAGGTGATTCTGTTGATCATTGTGATCTGTATTTGCATTAAGTAATCTTTTTTGGGCAATGGTGATGCCTGAAGAGCGTTGGGGGTGCAAAAAATTCAACACTTAAAATGAGCTATCCCACCATCATAGGCCGTAAAGAGTATAACCCATTGTTTCATTTTGAAGGCATTGATCTGAACGACAGAGGCGCGCTGTTCTTCCTTAGTGGAATTCTTATAGGGGAGGCATTATGGGGTTTGGCTCACTGTTGTTGGCGCAAGCACCGCCTTTGGGCGTATTTTTTATTGGGATCGGAGGATTGTTAGCTGGATGCTGTGCATTGGTACTTATAGCGGCCATTGTGCCGTGTCTAATCAGAGTGACGTTAAATCTAATTACGTTGTTGCCACTAGCCCTTTTCTCTATTGCTATAGCTGAGGTAGATACCGGTATAGAGATGGATACAGATAAAGGGAGATTCGCGGAACATCTGGTGCAAAATTCTAATACATTTTTTAAAGAGGTACCGGTTGAGGAAGAGAACGATAATCAGAAACCAAACTTCGAGCTATAGTGTGACACACAAGAGCCTAAATTTTTGTCATTTTTTGGTTACAGATGAGCATAATTAGTCTATAATACCTGTATTAAATATAACTACACTGATAAAATATGACCCAGCCATATAACTTTCAAGAACCAGAATCGGCAGATTATATTTTTATAGATCCGGATAATCATGTTCATGTATTGGTACCGTTAGTCGGCGGTCATACCATTAGCACTGATAATACCTGTAAAACCAATGCTGAATTAAAAACATTTTTGGGTATTGATGATATTGATGAACATGGTCAAGCCGTACAGCAAACAAAACCCTCCGTATTAACCATCTTAAAAAAATATAGAGAGGCGCTCGAGTACGATATTGCACTGCTTCAGCATGAAGATGATGACAACGACATTTTAAGCTTAAAAGTGTCGCGTTTGGAGCAGATCAACGCCTACATTGCGGCGGTGGAAAAATTACTTAAGCCAACCATCATGGAGGAGACAGAAGAATGGGAACATCACGGGGCAAAGTATAGTCGAGTAAAAGGAAGCTATGAAGTATTTGAAGATGAAATTATCTATCAAAAAGCGAATGACATCACCAACGGTAAGAATAATTGTTTGGGTATACGATTAAGTATCGACCCACAACACGAAGATCCCGCTGTAAAAATTCCAAGCCCGTTGTTTGCTGTCAATCGAAGCACATCGACACGCGTTGCGATCCCGGGCTTAGGCACCCAATTACGACAGACTTTTTCCCAGCCTTTAAGATTTGCAGACAATACGGCACTTGAGAAAATATTAGCGACGGTCCCAGCCCGTTTTAAGTCAGATAAGTCATTTGATTTCAAAGTGCTGCAACAATTTCTTCAACAACAAATTGAACAGCAATATGCAGAAAAAGTAGATTTATCGATATCAACAACGGCAGGGTTTTCTTGCACTTTATATACGTTTCCTTCCGGTAAA
>CANJFK010000272.1 GCA_947473535.1 Legionellaceae bacterium
CAGCAACGAATCATTGATTGGTGCTATGTCCAAGCCATACTTGCATGGGCTTGGACGCTGGAAGATAATGGTGATATAACTTATTTTAAAAAACTAACAGCGCTATTTAACAAGTGATAGATTATGTCAACACGCCCTAGTAAAAATGAATAAAGAATATTGGCACGGAAAGTGGCAATCCAACGACATTGGATTCAATCAATTGCAGCCCAATAAACTCATGCAACGCTATTTTTCATCGTTAAAACTTACGCCTGGCTGCCGTGTTTTTGTGCCTTTATGTGGCCAAAGTGTTGATATGCTTTGGCTTGCAAGTCAGGGTTATGAAGTGATTGGTGTTGAGTTTAGTCAAGTTGCTTGTGATGCGTTTTTTAAAGAAAATAAAATCCCAGTTAAAATAACCGAAACAAGTGATTTTGTTTTGTATAGCAGTGATGAGATTACTATTTTTTCAGGTGACTTTTTTAAACTCAATCGAGCTGTTCTTGGTAAAATTGATGCAGTGTATGATCGAGCAGCACTTGTAGCCTTGCCAGCGGCTGCGCGTCAATCCTACTCTAAACATTTAATCGAATTAATGAATCCAATGGCCGCGATGTTTTTAATTACAACGGCGTATCATCAAGATGTAATGCAAGGCCCCCCATTTTCTGTAGATGAAAAGGAGGTTTTAATGCTTTACAGGGCTTATTTTGATGTGAATCAGCTGTATAGCAAGCCATTCGAAGTGCCTACCCACCTGCGAGTTAAAGGCTTGCTTCACGCTACTGAGCAAGCTTATTCATTGACTATACTGCGCGCGGTCTAGACGTTATTAACCGATGAAATAAAATCTTATAGGTTAAAAATGAGACTTTAATTATCCATGATAAACATGTGATGAAATGATGAGTTTATTTTTGATTTCAAGTACTTCGCCAACAAAAAAGGATTCTTCTCCATCCGCATATCGTATATATTCCATAAAAACGGCGGATTTATCAGCGATCAATCGTTGCGGTACATATTTTAATGACGGTATGCGCTCAAAAGAATCTTGCCACCAAACTCGCAACGCTTGCTTTCCGATGAGCATACCGTTGGATTCTGGATGGCGTGCTCTTAATTTAGGACTGTAATGTTGTGCTTTATCGTGGTAAAGCGATAATAATTTATCGAGATTGTGTTCATTGAACGCGTCAAACCATTGCTTAGCGATGGTGATAAGTATATTTTTTGGCATGATTTAAGTACTCGCTGCTGAGTTTCGAAAACAAGTTACAACATGATCATTAACCAAACCAACTGCTTGCATATAGGCATATATAATCGTTGAGCCAACAAAACTCATTCCTTTCTTCTTTAAATCGTTAGATAAAGCATTGGATTCTATTGTTTGTGTTGAAATTTCCTGCAATGATTTCGGGTGATTTATTTGAGATTTATTTTGAACAAAACGCCAGACGTAAGCATCATATGAACCATATTCCTGCTGAATAATAAGAAAAACCCGCGCATTTTTACGTGCAGAAAATATTTTTAAACGGTTGCGAATAATGCCAGGGTTGCTCAACAAATTTTCCAGCTCAGCATCACTCATATTGGCAACAGCGTTTGGATCAAAGTGTTTGAATGCTTCACGATACCCTTCACGTCGTTTAAGAATGGTTTCCCAAGAAAGTCCTGCTTGAGCGCCTTCAAGTATCAGCATTTCAAAATGTTTTTGATCATCATGCACGGGCACACCCCATTCGGTATCGTGATAATGTTCATAGTGTGGTTTGTTTTTTCCAACCCAGGGACAGCGGTTCATATAGTTCCTGATGACGCCATTGTTAAGATATTCAGATTATACCTTTTATGGATGAATTTTAGGAATAAAAATTGGACGTTTAAAATCAATGTGCTGGTTTACTCAGAACTGAATTTTGCCTGCCTATCCGGTTGCAGTACAAAAAAGTCATGCCTACGTTCCGCGGCTTGTCCTCGGAATCAAGAGATCCAGTTCCGAAGGGTAATAAAGATCCTTACGAAACCCCTTAGCTGTAAATTTATTGGACATAAATGACTTTTTTTGGTAAAATACTCCCCCAACAGAAAATCCCAGCAGATAATTATCGAAGCATTTTCTTTTAAAAGAAGCCCAATAGCGTTGGGTATTAATCGATCTAAAGTTACATTAAACCGAATCATTTTTGAGGTATAATATGCCATATTCCATTGAGGCACTTAACGAGCGCTATAGTCCGGTTATTTTAAAAAATGGAGGTGTGGAAGCTATTTACACAAAAATTTATAGCGATTTATGTACCATATATAAACAAAATCCAGTGTGGGTCACCCTCACGGACGTTTCAAATAGCCCGGAAAACGTATCGATTAGAAGCCAGGTATCTTCT
Source organism: Legionellaceae bacterium (assembly GCA_947473535.1). Classification (GTDB taxonomy): domain Bacteria; phylum Pseudomonadota; class Gammaproteobacteria; order Legionellales; family Legionellaceae; genus CANJFK01. The sequence goes on from CANJFK010000272.1 coordinate 2,379, forward strand.
CCTGCGCACTCAAGTGCACCTAGCCGCCACAACTCATTTAACTTTAATAGCTATGAAGTCTATCCTTATGAAGAATTGGCAAGTGAGGAAAATCTTATTGCCCTAACGTCCTCACCCAGATCATTATCGGCTAGTCATAACAGCTCAAAAAATAACTTATCCACCCCATCACCCTCGTCTATGCGTCAAACAGCGAGCTGGATAAGTACTTTTTTCAAACTAAAAAACAATAAAATAGGCTTTAAAGAGCAGCTGTTGCCCGTAACCTGGGCCGAACTCACTGCACTTAATTTGTCAAAAGAATACTATCAGCAGGCACTTAATGTTTATTATCCACATAAAATTCACGCTTTAACTCGTTATTTAACTGAAAATAATCCATGGGCTGCTAGAGAAAATTCAGAAACCGGGCCATCAAGCACTTTGTTTAAAGCTCATAAACGTCGTATTGTTCTATTTTTCTTGGCTACTCAGGAGGCCAACGAGTATGGCTCACTACAAAACACAAACCCGTCTGCTTATTTTATTGATAAATTATCAGACTTGGCTCGTGCAAAGAACAAGGTTGATGGCCAAGATGATCTGCAACCCGACGTATACGCTTTTGATGCGGAAGAATACTTGGATACGCGTATTTTTGAAATGGCTGTAGCATATAGGGCGTCTTTAGATAATAAAAAAACGCCCACGGCCAATCGTTCTTTGTCACCAATCAATGAGCCCTCACATGCGCATAGCGCTGAGGGTTTATTCAATCGATTTGGCCAATTATTTCAGCCAATGCTTACAAATGTTAATCAGCATGCAAAAATGACCCCTTTAGGGGGTAAAACAGCGTCCAAAATTGACCCCCCTCTGAGGTGTAACATAACCGCTGGGTAATCAGCGGAGAACTGGG
>CANJFK010000273.1 GCA_947473535.1 Legionellaceae bacterium
AGCATTTAAATTCTGACAGTAAATCTCTGCAACTCGTTTCGTTGTACCCATGACATTAGTAGGATTCACTGCTTTATCAGTTGAAATAAGGATAAATTTATCCGCTTTAACAGCAACAGTAGCCTGCGCAATAATTTGTGTACCCACAACATTATTCAGTACGGCCACTCGTATTTGTTCCTCAAGCAAGGGAACATGTTTATAAGCTGCTGCGTGAAACACTATTTGGGGCTTAAATTGCTCAAAGACCTGAGTAACCGCGGTCTCATCCGTTACACTAACCAGGGCCAACGCAACGATTAGCTCTGGAAATCGCGCCCTAAGCTCTTGGTCGATAGAGTATAAATTATACTCACTATTATCTAGAACCAATAATTTTTCCGGTTGCAACACCATAATTTGCCGACATAATTCTGAACCAATAGAACCACCTCCGCCCGTTACAAGCACCCGCTTCCCCTGAATACTGCCTGCTATTTTATCCCACTGCAGTTTGACCTGATCACGCCCAAGCAAATCTTCAATATTCACTTTTCTAAGCGCATTGACCTCGACGTGCCCTTGAGCAAGAGCTTGAATGCTCGGTAACGTATGAAATGGAATGCTAAAACCTTTGCAGTAATTGACTATTCTGCGCATCGCGCTTGAACCAGCAGATGGAATGGCGATAAAAATTAAATCAACTTGATTTTTTTTAACAAGTTCTGGCAATTTAGGAATAGTCCCTAATACCCGCACGCCATGAACTTCAAGTCCTCGTTTTCCAGGGCTATCGTCAACCACACCTATTGGTAAATACGATCGAGTACGCTTTAAATCACGGATCAAACTTTCACCAGCTTGCCCTGCACCGATGATCAAAACACGCTTAACATCACTAATTACCCCATTTTTATTTGGCTTGTCGACATAATGACGGAAAAAAAGTCGACCGCCGCAAAGCAACGTAATAAGAAAAATGGAATATAACAACAAAACAGAACGAGGTACGTATTGTATGAGCGACGTAATGTAAAATACGGGGATGACAATCACAGTCGCGCAAAGAGTTGCCCTAATAATGCGCACAACGTCTTTTAGTGATGAAAATCGCCACAGTCCACGGTATACCTTGAAATGATAATAACAAGCAACTTGAGTGGTTGCTAAAATAGCAAATGCGGTTATGTTCTCTGACTTTAATAGGCCGATTGGCATGACCATATTTTCTCGTAACCAATACGCAAGAAACCACGCAATGGGGATTGAAAAAAGATCAAAAGCAATGACCGGCGATTTTGAATATATTTTTTTCAAATACACAACCAGACCATCCATATTACAACCCTGCAATTATCCTTTTTGAGATATTACTATATACCTCACTGTTAGCGCGAGCACAATTTATTTGAGTTGATATATTTCATACCGATAATATGAATGCATATCGCCTGTCCCCAGGCTCGCTTGCAAATGATAGTCATTGCTGTCAACCAAGCTAGATACTAAGCATGCATCCGTCGGCGTGTACAATACTTGCCCATTTTCAATGAGTGCTGTCAGAATGATGACGTCGGGTTTTGAGATTAAAATTTGGTTACATAAACGTTGGTACATCATCGTCCGAGGCATTTTCGTCATTTCTACATTATTTAAGCAATATGAATCCGTAAAATTTCGCAAGCTCCGAAAAGGAATTAGGCCACTATCGGCCAGGACAACGCGGCTTTGCTCGTTTGTATGGTGCTCAAGCCAGACAACAACGCTTTGTCGTAATTTTTCTCCACTAAGTGGATTTTCAGTAAAATAGCGATAGGCACAAAGACTCATCATAGGTATACAAAAAAACAGTAATAAACCAGTAGCGATGAACATAGCAAGCTCTAAAACTTCATCCTGCCTGGTCAATAGATGACAAAGTAAAATGTATAAACCCTGTAATGCCAGAGGCAACAGCAATGCAAACACTGGCAAAAACAATCGGTTATCAAACGCCACAATCGGATCTGCTCTTATCAGTAAAAGACAATAAACCAAACTGGGGAGCCATAAAAATAAATGCCGTCGATCGTTCGCATACCAACAAGCAGGAAAGGCTAACAACAGAAATGGCCACGCTAAATTTAAATATGTTTTATCTAATCTAAAATTCAAACCGGTGCTCAGCCCTTTGCAATAAACAGGATTGGGAAAAAAAGGGCCATAATAGCTCCAGCGCCAAAAAAAATAAGGCGCGAAACAAACCATAAAGAGACCACAAAACAGCATGAGACCTTGCCAATATAATGGTCGGCACGTCATTGGGTGATTCAACAAAATCAAAAAAAAGAAAAGAAGCATTAACGCTGGCGCCTCCGGTCGAGTCATACTGGCAGCAGCAAGTAACACGCCAGCAATAGCGAATGGCGTGCGTTGTGTATTATTTTTTACTTGAGGGAATGAAGCGTACCCTAGCCCTTTAAAAATAAAAAAAACAGAAAAACAAATTAATGCTTGATATAATGTCGTTTCTAGTCCGCTGACAGTCCACAGAACTTGCCCTTTGTACGCTAACAACCATAAACAAGGAATAATCGCAAAGCGTCTCAAAAACCAGTATCGTGAAATGCAATAAACACTAAGGCTGGTCAGGCAAAGACTAATAACACCTATGCTTTTTAATACCACAACGGGATCAAGATCTAGTATCAGCGCAATGCGACCGAATAATACAAAACTAAAATTAGAATAACCTTCAACGGGCGGCTCGCCAACATTCCAAACCAACGAGTGCCCTTCAGCCCAATGTTTAGCGTAACGCAAGCTGATGTACATATCATCAACAGTAAATGACCATACTGCTCGGAGTTGTAGGACCAGTAGATAGAAAAAACTGGCTATCAAAATGAAGGTGAAGCATTGACGTCCTAGGTATCTACTCATTGTGCAATTGTTCCCACGAGTTCACGTAATACACTGGTTGCATAAGCGCCTGCCGTGAGTGCGAAGGATAGGTGCAAATGAGTTTCGTGCCAATGCCATTCAAGATTGGACACCTGTAAAATTTGAGCCCGATAAGAGCGCTCCAGTCCATGCTTTTCTAATGCACCACACCATGTCTCAAACCCTCGCAAGGCACGGTGTTGCATGAGTAATGCACCCAAGCCCATACGCTCTTCTCCAAGACCCCAAAGCGGCGCAGCGGGCGAGATGTCACGGTTTTCAACGCGCGTTTGAATAATATCATCAAGGACAGTAACTGAAAAAATACTATTCGAGCCTGATAGTTGCATCACATCCCCCGCGACAGCC
>CANJFK010000274.1 GCA_947473535.1 Legionellaceae bacterium
ATATCCCCCTCTTCAAGAATGTACTCTTCTTCGACGTCAAACTGCTTCATAATGCGCAACGCAACACCATTCAGATAATTTTCCTCGGTGCAGTTTTTTGTCGTCAATGACCATTTCCGCCGACCTTTTGCTTGATACAAAAATACATCATAATGATCGTAATGGGGTCCAACACTACCTTGCTTTACCGCATAACTAATCATGACATCGTCAACCCGCCATTGCGGGATAAAATCAAAATGATCGAGTAAACAAGTGACCGCTGGTATTAATCGATCCACGCCCTGCACGAGCAGCGTCCAATGCGTTTTCGGTAATGTTGAAAAATCGGTGTCGGTGAATGGACCTGGTTTTAATTGCCACGGAAGTGCGGCTCCTGGCGTTTCAATGACAATTCGACTCTCAATATCGTCTTCCAACGCCAGTCCCGCCAATTCGTCTGCGCTTAATGGGTGATTAAATGCAGGCAATGCCTGACGAATCACCAATGGTTTTTTTTGCCAATAATCAGTTAAAAATGTGTTAACATCGATCGTTTTAAAATTAACCATGACTTAGCCCACCTGGCACTGTTGAGCCCAAACGCGCAACATCGCGTTACCTGTCGATGGTAATGGATGATCGACTTGACGAACCTCCACACCAAAATTATCGTGTTGCAACCCTAATAACACCGGGCCGAGCATCGGTGATATTAAACCCTGCGACTCCAGCGGATAAACGCGAACTTCTTTAGCAACTCGTGCTAACTCACGCAATACCCGCAAATGCAATTCAACATCTTGATCATTGAGCGCAGAAAATAAGTAGTTGGCACTCAGCGCCAAATCAAATGCAAAATCCACGAACGGAAGCGGAAAATCAAATAAAGGATCACAACTGATCACTTGATGCCGAAAGCCGTTCAGTTCAGCATTGATTGCACTGGGTCCACAACCATATTCCAATAAGCGGTCATTTAAATCTGATTCAGATAAATCAAACATATCACGATACTCATTCACATGATGACCCCATAAAACTAATTTGTTATGCATTCACTCCTCCTTGGCATCTTCACAACGCACGTTATGCAATGTATAGTTTATCCTATCTGATCAAGAAACAGGAAGTCATCGATGCATCACGGCTTAGACCATCAACTTGGTGAAACATATGATTTATTACGTGACAGTGTATATCAATTTGCTCGTCGCGAAATAGCACCGCTAGCAGAACAAATTGATGTCGATAACGCATTTCCCCATCCCTTATGGCGTAAGCTTGGTGATATGGGGTTATTAGGCGTTACAGTCAGTGAGGAATATGGTGGCGCTAATATGGGGTATTTAGCTCATGTGATTGCCATGGAGGAAATATCTCGCGCCTCTGCGGCAATTGGCCTTAGTTATGGCGCCCATTCCAACCTATGTGTTAATCAAATTTATTTAAACGGCAATCACGCGCAAAAACAACGCTACTTACCCAAACTCATCAGCGGTGAATACGTTGGCGCACTCGCCATGAGCGAATCAAATTCGGGCTCCGATGTGGTCAGCATGCAATTAAGCGCACGCAAACAAGGTGACTCCTTTATTCTTAATGGCACTAAAATGTGGATTACAAATGGTCCAGACGCGCATGTGTTAGTCGTCTACGCCAAAACAGATAAACAAGCCGGCAGTAAGGGCATTACTGCGTTTATTATTGAAAAGGACTTTGCAGGTTTTCGTACAGCTCAAAAATTAGATAAACTTGGCATGCGCGGTTCAAACACATGTGAATTGGTCTTTGAAGACTGCGAAATACCTGCGGAAAACGTGTTGGGAGAAATCAACCGAGGCGTCAGCGTATTAATGAGTGGCCTTGATTATGAGCGCACGCTACTTGCAGCAGGCCCAGTCGGGATTATGCAGGCCTGTCTCGACGTTGTGATTCCTTATGTCCATGAACGGAAACAATTCAATCAAGCGATTGGTGAATTTCAATTCATCCAGGGTAAACTCGCCGACATGTACACAGAATTAAATGCATCTCGCTCTTATCTATACGCTGTTGCACGCGCCTGTGACAATGGCAAGGTTCATCGCAAAGATGCAGCCAGTGTCATTTTATATACAGCAGAAAAAGCAACGCAAATGGCGTTACAAGCGATTCAAACACTGGGCGGCAATGGATACATTAATGAATACCCCACAGGTCGGCTACTGCGTGATGCAAAGTTATATGAAATTGGTGCCGGCACGTCTGAAATACGTCGTATGTTAATTGGACGAGAGCTATTTAACGAAACAATGGACTAACCTATGAGACCTGATGATATCGTTATTGTTGCAGCAAAAAGAACGCCAACAGGCGCGCTACTTGGCAATTTATCGCCACTTTCATCGCCAGAATTAGGCGCTTTAGCGCACATTGCAGCTATCGCGCAAGCTGGTATATCACCTACTGACATCGATGAGGTCATCAGTGGCTGTGTCCTACAGGCAGGCATAGGGCAAGCGCCTGCAAGGCAAGCCGCCATCAAAGCCAAGGTTCCTGTTTCAGCCGGCGCCACGACCATCAATAAAATGTGTGGTTCTGGCATGAAAGCGGTCATGCTCGCTCATGACTTAATTAAAACCGGATCGGCGAATATCATCTTGGCAAGCGGTATGGAAAGCATGAGTAATGCACCTTACTTACTAAGTAAAGCCCGAGCGGGTTACCGTTTAGGTCATGGCGAATTAAAAGATCATCTAATGATTGATGGCCTTGAAGATGCTTATGAGCAAGGCAAATTGATGGGTTGTTTTGCCGATGAGACAGCCAAACATTTGAACATAAGCCGCGAACAGCAAGATGCGTTTGCGATGCAATCGATGACACGCGCCTTAGCCGCTCAAAAAGACGGCTTGTTTGCAAATGAAATTACACCAGTCACCATTTCGGGGCGAAAAGGCGATGTAACCTTCAGCATGGACGAAGGCCCTGACCCTGTAAAACTAGCCAAAATCCCGCAATTAAAACCCGCGTTTCAAAAAGAGGGTACAGTAACGGCGGCAAATTCCAGCTCGATTGCAGATGGCGCGGCAAGCCTGATTCTAATGACAGCAGCAAATGCCGAAAAACGTGGTCTTAAACCACTGGCTCGAATTGTTGCTCATGCAAGCCACGCACAAGAACCCGCCTGGTTTACTACAGCCCCAGTCGCCGCTATCCGCAATGTCTTGAACAAAGCGGGTTGGAAACCTGATGATGTTGATCTCTATGAAATTAATGAAGCATTTGCCATCGTTA
>CANJFK010000275.1 GCA_947473535.1 Legionellaceae bacterium
AACCGATGAACCACATTGGCAAATTCTAGATCAATGGATCGACGGTATGCTCCATCTATTTGCACCTCAAATTGCTTGGTTACATCATCAACGTGACGCGGCGATTGACGCCCACAAACAAAAAAATCCTAATGATAATTGGTATGAAAATAATACGATTGAAGAACTATCTGAAATAACCATCGATTTAAAAGAACAAATTCAGTGGGTAATGACGTCGACTTAATTTTAGTTTACGCACATTTTAGTTGACGAAAAAAAAGAACTTGTGTACAATAAAGTATCACAATTAAGGAGGAACATAAAATGTCACGATTTTTTTATAATACTGTCAGAGCCGTACACCAAAAGTTTGCAGAACTTGATATTGACGAGACGCAAACTATCAATGGACCCGTTGTTACCCACCCAGTAATGGACGCTTACGCCCAGGGCGACAAGCGACCATTATTGGCCATACTGCCTCGCGCAATGGTTGAGGTCGACTTTGGTCGAGTATTTTATAATTCTTTTTTAACCCGATACACGCAAGCTGAATTTAGTGCTGATGTTTTCGGTGGGATAATTCAACCATTATCCTTGGTGATAACTCTTCCACTCGGTGCAATTGCTTTAGCGCTTTTAGCCATTGCGGCGGCCATTGCGGCAGCGTGCTCGATGGTTCTCGGGCTGGGAGCTTTACTCACCGGTCAATTCGCAGACGGATTCACGTTTCTTTTCGCACCCGTCATTTTAGCAGTCTGTGCCGCAATTGTAATACCATTAACATTGGCCATTGGTTTCACAGCCGAGGCATGCAACATGTTAATGAGTTGGACGTCGTTGGTTACTAGCTCAGTCGCAACTGCTGGTGCTGGCATCGCTGATCTGTTCCAGGGTCCAGCAGGAGGCCATCCTCATGCTGATGAAGACGAGGGCCTCGAAGACGATGACCGCTTAGAAAACGTTGGACGTCCACGAGCGCCAACGCACTAAATTAATTGTTTTTAATCATCCTTACGGCTTTCGTCACACAACGAAAGCCGTAAGGATGATTTTTTTTAAGCGCCACCTAAAATTAACTTGCACACTAACAAGCTCATGTACTATTCTTACAGAACAATACATCGTCCATAGCTTGCCTTCATTTCTTAATGACTTACCACATCGATATTCAGCACGCTTGTGCAGATAAAATCCCCATCACCGATGCAATCATGCGCAAATGGGCACGGCTTACGCTTGCGACAGAATGCGATACAGCTGAACTGACATTACGACTCGTTGACTCAGCAGACATCACGCAGCTTAACCTTCAATACCGTAAACAAAACAAAGCAACAAACGTGCTTGCTTTTCCAGCCCATATACCCGCGGGTATCGAGCTAGCGTATCCATTGCTCGGCGATGTCATTATTTGTCCTTCTGTTTTGCAGCATGAAAGCATTGAGCTACAAAAACCGTTAATCGCACATTGGGCACATATTGTCATTCATGGCATTTTGCATTTATTGGGCTATGATCATATTCATGAGAACGACGCTACCATCATGCAAGGGCTTGAGATTGAGTTACTCGCGCAACTTAATTTTGATAATCCCTACACGGAAAATACGGACTATTTAGAGGACAACACGATTGAATAAAGAAGATGATACAAGCTCATGGTTTATGCGTCTTCGGCAGTTTTTACAAGTCGAGCCACAAAATAAAGAGCAATTAATCAATCTATTACGTGATGCCCAAATTCGTTCGCTCATTAATGCAGAAACACTCGCGATGATCGAAGGGTCTTTATTATTTGCTCAAATGCAAGTGCGCGATATTATGCTCCCTAAAAAACAAATGACCTCCATTGCATTTAACGCCGAGCTCAATGATGTCATTAATATTGTCACGCAATCAGGTCACTCCCGATTCCCGGTCACGAGCGATAACGTGGATGAAATTGTTGGTATTTTACATGCCAAAGATTTATTACGTTATCAAGCACAACAAAGTACCTCGTTTGATTTAATGGATATTGTTCGTCAAACCACCTTTGTACCGGAAAGTAAGCGTCTTGATATACTCTTAAGTGAATTTCGCTCGAATCGCAACCACATGGCCATTGTTGTTGATGAATATGGTGCCGTCTCTGGCTTTGTAACCTTGGAAGATATTATTGAACAAATCATTGGTGACATTGAAGATGAATTTGATATTGACGAGGAAGCGTACATCAAAACACATGCTGATGCACATTACATTATTAAAGCACATACACCGATTGAAGAATTCAATGAGCAGCTACACGCGAACTTCAGTGATGAATCCTATGATACGATCGGCGGCATTGTCATGACTAATTTTGGCCATTTACCCAAACGTGGTGAAACCATAACCATTGATCAATTTGAATTCAAGATTATCAATGCTGATGCCAGACGAATTAAATTATTGGAATGTTTCGATCGACGACCGAATCAATCAACGGAACACTCAGCACCAGGAAACATGCCTGAATGAATGGTATGCATTTGCCTCAACTCTTAATCATCGACCAAGACAAGGCGTTGACTCAACTCATTGCAGATTACCTGAAACCGGAAGGGTTCACTGTAAGTTGTGTGTTTGATGGAGAGAGTGGTGTAAAAAAAGCACTCAATCAACCATTCGATGCCATTATCCTCGACATCATGCTACCAAAGCTCAATGGTTTCGACGTATTAAAAGCAATCCGTGCTCATTCAGAAACACCGATTATCATATTAACTGCTCGGCGAGATGATATCGATCGCCTGGTTGGGCTTGACATTGGTGCCGATGATTATATATCCAAGCCATGTGATCCCCGCGAATTATTGGCCCGTCTTCGCACTATTTTGCGCCGAACTCAGAAAGCGCCAATACAGCGATCAGTGATCAATTATCATGGCATTACAGTGGACTGCATCACTCGAGTCGTGGCGAATGCGGGTGAGGTATTAGAGTTAACCAATACCGAATTTAATATTTTGGAAATGTTGATTAAATCGCCAGGTCAAGCTTTTTCAAAAGAAGAGTTGACGGAATATGCTTTAGGTCGTAAATATACAGCGTATGATCGAAGCATTGATGTACACATTAGTAATTTACGTAATAAACTAGGCGACAATTCAGCCAGTGAAGCATTGATCAAAACCGTAAGAGGCTTTGGCTATTTATTTAATGCCTGACCGCAGGCGATAGGTTGTGAGGTAAAGAATCCTTCGAAAAAAGGAGAGTCTTTAAA
>CANJFK010000276.1 GCA_947473535.1 Legionellaceae bacterium
AAGGGCCGTGTTTTTCCAAGCCACTGCGTAGTGTTTCTGCCATAGACGCATTACGTATACCATCTGCTACCGATGAACTGGGCTATGTGATGGATGCTGTGCGTTTAATTCGCCGAGAAATGCCTGCTGATTTGCCTTTGATAGGTTTTGCAGGCAGTCCATGGACCCTTGCATGTTATATGGTTGAGGGTGGCAGCAGTCGAGATTTTAAGCGTGTTTTGCAATTGATGTACAACGAGCCCTTGGCAATGCATCAATTGTTGGGTAAATTAGCCGCTGCGGTGATTGCCTACCTAGATGAACAAGTGCTGGCTGGTGTCAATGCGTTGATGTTGTTTGACACGTGGGGTGGCATATTAACGACGCGCAATTATCATGCGTTTTCACTGAATTATATGGCAACCATTGTCAGCCAGTTAAAAATCAAACATCCTCACATACCCGTTATTCTGTTTACCAAGGGTGGTGGGCAATGGTTACCACAGCTTGCCGACACAGGTTGCGATGCCTTGGGAGTGGATTGGACATGTGACCTCGCACGGGCTCGAGCGCAGGTTGGCTCTCGAGTGGCTTTGCAAGGAAACCTTGATCCAACCCTGTTATTAACCTCTCCTCGTTGTCTACGTGAGCACGTTAAGCAGGTGTTGGATTCTTATGGTCAGGGCTCGGGGCATGTGTTTAATTTAGGGCATGGTATAACGCCGGATGTTCCGCCTGAGCACGTAGCCGCCATGGTTGATGCTGTTCATGAACTGAGTCCTGATTATCATGTGGGTTTATCGTCATGATTGTAGATAGTTCGTTTAATCCGGCATGGTGGTTGTCGAATACGCATGCGCAAACGTGTTATGCGACGCTGACACGTCGTGAAAAACCACCAGTCGACAGCATCGAACGTTTTGAGCTACCCGATGGTGATTTCGTTGATTTAGCTTGGGCGGTCAATGGGTTGGGTGCAGAAACACCCTTAGTCGTTCTCTTGCACGGGCTTGGCGGAAGTGTTAATTCGTCTTACGTAGCGGGACAGATGCAAGCGTTTAATCGGCGTGGCTGGCGTAGTGTGTTAATGCACTTTCGCGGTTCCAGTCAGGAACCAAATCGTTTACCTCGCACCTATCATACGGGAGATACCGATGATATTGATTGTTTGCTGCGGGCTCTGGGGGAGCGGGAACCCCATACTAAAAAAGCAGTGGTGGGCGTGTCGCTGGGTGGAAATGTGCTGTTAAAATGGTTAGGAGAGCAAGGCGCGCAGTCATTAGTGCAAACTGCCGTGGCAGTCTCCGTACCGTTCCAGCCACGGCTAGTCGCTGATCGCATTAACCAGGGATTTTCACGTATTTATCAAGCGCATTTATTGGGACGCTTACGAGACATGTTTAGGCGAAAAATAATAAAATTTCCAGATCAGTTACCAATCTCTTTAAAAGAGATTGATTCGCTAACTTGTTTCTGGACATTTGATGAGCGCGTGACGGCCCCTCTAAATGGTTTTCCTCATGTGCATGCTTATTATCGTGCAGTCGCTTCACGCCAATATTTAACTCATATTGCTACGCCGACCTTAATTATTCATGCGTTAGATGATCCTTTCATGACGCCAGACGTTTTACCAAGAGAAGACGAATTATCAGCGGATGTTACACTTGAGCTTACTCGCCGAGGAGGCCATGTAGGGTTTATCTCAGGGCGTATCCCAGGGAGGCCAATGTATTGGTTGGATCATCGGATCCCTGAGTTTTTGTGCGCTTATTTATGATTTAATTTTGTATGTAACTACTCACTCTGTACGTCATCCCGAGCATAGCGAGGGATCTCCGAAAGGTGGCACTGTGCCTACGCAGGGAGATCCTTCGCTATGCTCCGGATGACGTACCTACATTTAATCTTTATTTACAGGCTCTATATTGCCGGCTGAGTTGAATTGCCATTTCCAATGATTGCTCATAATTCAAACGAGGATCAACTAGACTTTGGTATGCATCTTTCAAATCGGTTGCCGCCAAACCACGTGCACCGCCAATACATTCCGTGACATTTTCGCCAGTTAACTCAAAATGTACGCCGCCCAAATGGCTATTCATTTCGTGGTGAATTCTTATTGCGTGTTTAAGTTCCAGTAAAATATTATCAAAATGGCGGGTTTTAATGCCATCGGCAGTGGTTTCTGTATTCCCATGCATGGGATCACATGACCAGGTCACGGGGATTGCTGTGGCCTGAACTGCGGCAATGATTGGTGGTAAACAGTGTGCAATATCTTTTGCCCCCATCCGAGTAATCAACAAAACACGACCCTCTTCACGCTCTGGGTTAACTCTCTGTAATAATTCGTTGATCCACTCAATGGATGCGTTTGCACCCACTTTGATTCCAATAGGGTTTTGCACGCCGCGGAGAAACTCAAGGTGGGCGCTGTCCAAGTTTGCGGTACGCATACCGATCCAAGGTAAATGGGTGGATAAATCATACCAGTGCCCATCCTGCAAGCGTCGGGTCAATGCCTGCTCGTAGTGCAAATGCAAGGCTTCATGCGACGTATAGAAATCAACCTTATTGAGACTACTTGTTCGTATCCCATCAATGGACTCAAGAAAATCCAACGAATCGGCAATCGAGCGTACTATGGCGTGGTATTCTTCAGCCTGTTTAGAGTGCTCTACAAAACGGAGATCCCAGCGATGCGGGTGATGCAAATCAGCAAAGCCACCATCAAGCAACGCGCGGATAAAATTTAACGTCATCGCGGCACAACCATATCCTTGTAACAGTAGCTTTGGATTAGGAATACGCAATATAGGATCAAATTCGGGTGAGTTGACCAAGTCACCACGATAGCTAGGAAGCGTCGTGCCATTGATTGTTTCAAAATCGGAGGAGCGTGGTTTTGCATATTGGCCAGCAATGCGCCCGATACGTACGATTGGTTTACGCATACCGTGTAATAACACAAGGCTCATTTGCAACAGGATTTTAAGTTTGTTGGTGATGATATCGGAGCGACAATCGTTGAATGATTCAGCGCAGTCACCGCCTTGCAAAATAAACGCTTCTCCTCGCCCAGCGCGCGCGATGGCATGCTTTAAATTTTTGATTTCGCCGCTAGTAACCAAGGGCGGAAGCTGGCTTAGCTTATCAACAACACGTGCTAATTTTACTTTATCCGGATAACTGGCGGCTTGTTGATAGGAATATTGTTGCCAAGAAGTTGGTGACCATTTATGCATGACT
>CANJFK010000277.1 GCA_947473535.1 Legionellaceae bacterium
AATGGCTATCAATATCAATTGAATTCTGCTGACTCATAACATATGCCTGGCTGTTCGGCATAAAAAACCCTCTGTTTTTACGAAAATCGTCAACATTAGCGAGATAAAGCGCACCATTTAATCTGTAATATATTGGCAAATCTTGACTGCGCTTATTCAACAATTCACTGTTTAAAAAATCATCCATACTGCCATCGTCATTGATTGTGTTGCACCAAAGAGGAGAATGCTCCGTTTCACAAACTGAAATCACACTATTTGCGTCAGTGGAGTCCATTTTTTTCACAATACGCTTAATATCTTCTGAAGTACGCAACGGGGACGTTGGTTGCAACAACATAATTCGTCGGGGAAATACGCCCTCCGCCTGTATTGCCTCTAAAGCATGTAACAAGACATCAAATGTTGTGGCCGTATCACTTGCTAGATCGTCAGGGCGATAGATGCATTTTACATGGTTTTTTTTTGCAATATCTGACACGTCATCATCATCTGAAGTAATAAGGACAAGATCGATTATATTAGCGTTAACCGCCGCATCTATTGACCATTGAATTAACGGTTTTCCAGCCAACGGACGAACATTTTTTCGTGGTAGTCTTTTGCTGCCCTTTCGGGCAGGTATGATTGCAACAATATCAATCTCAGTTCGCAACGTTGTCATGAAATAACGCTCCTATTATTTCATGCGCTTTTTTAAAATCATCCATGCGACCTATATCTAACCAATATTCGTGGATCGGAAACATCAACACTTTGGCCTGTTGCGCAATATGCATTTGCAACAACGTTGGCATATCGATGCGATGATTTAAAGGCACCGTCTGAATGATCTGTTTGTTAAGCACATAGATGCCAGCATTGACAAAAAAACGTTGGATTGGTTTTTCTTCGATACTAACAACCGAATTTCCTACCCCACTAATCACACCGTAAGGAATTTGATATTCGTACTCACGCACACACATTGTAGCGGCAGCATTATTCGTATAATGAAAGGCTAATAATTGCTCATAATCAACAGTGGTCAACACATCGCCATTGATCATGATAACAGGCAAGTCGAGTATATCCTTTGGCAATAAACCCAAAGCACCACCTGTGCCTAACGGTATATCTTCATGCACATAATTGATATTAATATTCCAGCGACCACCATCGCCGAAGTGCTCTCGAATAAGTTCAGGCAGGTAGTGCGTTGAAATGTAAAAATTGACAAAACCCGCGTTAATAAAACTCAAGAGCATGGTTTCCAGAATTGGTTTATCACCAATTTTCAACATGGGTTTAGGACAATGATCCGTCAGTGGCTTTAATCGAGCACCAAACCCGCCTGCCATAATAAACACAGGATTTTGAAATTGCCGCGCGCCAGATGTGGCCTGAAAAACCTCTAATCCCACCACTTTCCCATCGTCAACAAGAGGTATCGCAAGAATGCTTTTTTGCACCATCGCGTCTAGCAAATCCTTTTTGGATGCCTCTTTCGTTGCGATAATAGGTGAGTTATTCATTATTTCAGAGACAGGAGCTTCAAGTGGTAAATTTCTCAATAAACCTCTGCGTACATCACCATCAGACACCACGCCCAATAAATGCTCCGTATCATCTACCACTAAAACCACTCGCAAGGCTTCTTTATTCAGTAAGAATAATGCCTCACGAATACTTTGGTGGGGCTGCATCAGGACATTCCGCCAACTCTTACTCATTTCTATCCTTAAAATTATTACACGAATACTACCGCTTTTGGTGGCACATTTTAACCAATACCAGCCATAGTATTCTCATCAATCACCTCATCCCGCTTATAATTTCTGGTGGCTAATTTAGCTTGTAATTCCCAATATTGGTAAGGACTTGTGCCATGGCCAGGGCGCTTAATCTCAAGGTTTTCTGCAGTAAACGGTTCACCTACTTGTATAGCAATTGCTGCAACCAAGCTTTTACGTGCAATGGCTTTATTTTTAAGCTCAGACGGACGAGGCCCCTTGATCCCATCGCCCAAGGCATGCTCCGTCGCGCGAATCGCCGCACACATTTTGCTTAATTCGTCAGGGTTAAGCGACGCTTTGTGATCTGGTCCTGCCATATTTTTATCTAACGTGAAATGTTTTTCAATGATCACCGCGCCACGAGCTGCGGCGGCTACTGGTACTAATATACCTTCGCTGTGATCGGAATAACCCACAGGCAGATGAAAAGCGTTAGCCATGGTGTCCATCGCGAGTAAGTTAATATCCTCTAGTGGGGCTGGATATTCAGTGGTGCAATGCAGTAAGGTTACTTTTTGTTTTAATGATTGCTTACCTGCTTCAGAGTAATATGCTGCTTGAAAAGCATCCATACTGGGCTTAGTAACATGTGGCATGGTATAACCAAAGGCAACAACGCCTAATACGGCCTCAATGTCAGCCAAGGTCGCCATGCCTGTAGAAATAATTAAGTTACAACCCGTTCTAGCATGCTCTAATACCAGCGGCGCATTTGTAATTTCACCAGAAGCAATCTTCAATGTTTTTAATTTCAAATCATTGACCAAAAAGGCCAAACTTTCAGAATCAAATGCCGTTGATAAAAATTCTATTCCAAGTTCATTACAATAAGCCACCAGTTTGTGATGTGCGGCATAACTTAATTCTAGCCGACTGACCATATCCAGTTGTGACTCAATTTTTTTTGTATTTGTTATTTGGTAATCGCATTGTTTAGCATCGACAGTAATTGAGCACTTTGCTTTAAACGTTTGAAATTTAACGGCGTCCGCGCCTGCAGCATGCGCTATTTCAACCAACTTATAAGCTAGGTCTTCATCACCATTATGATTCACGCCTGCTTCGGCGATAATAAAGATGGGTTTCATCGTAACTATTCCTCAAATTGCGTTATATTCCATAGCCTTCAAGCGGAATATCGTAAAAAATTTTCATACCATTTAGAGGCATGGATTTTAATAGGTCGATAATTTTAGGGCTAGTATCTCCGTGGCCATGAGGGTTGTCAACTTGAACGCCCTCAGGAAAATAATCGTGGTTAATTGCCGTTTCAATTGCAGCTTTTATTGATGTAAAATTATCCTCGCAATGAAGCACTGATTTGGCGGCTAAACGACCTTTTTGTCGCGTGCCGATATTCACCGTTGGCACAGAAACAGCAGGGACCTCAACAATCCCACTGGAGGAGTTTCCAATCACTGCTGCAGCATTCTTTATCGCACTTA
>CANJFK010000278.1 GCA_947473535.1 Legionellaceae bacterium
ACAATTACATCCAAAAATTACGACGATGAGATTGGTAGTCTGCTTCGACCAGGCGATTTCTTGA
Organism: Legionellaceae bacterium; assembly: GCA_947473535.1. Lineage (GTDB taxonomy): Bacteria > Pseudomonadota > Gammaproteobacteria > Legionellales > Legionellaceae > CANJFK01. The sequence continues at coordinate 65 of CANJFK010000278.1, forward strand.
TTAACGTGACCTACAATGTCTCAACGGAATCATTAATTTGGCTTTGTGAGAAAAAAGGTGCTCTGTACATGGATACATCGACAGAACCGTGGGAAGAACACTTTATCGCTGATGATCTTGCACCTGCTCAGCGAACAAACTACATGTTAAGAGAAAATGTCCTTAAAATCAAAGGGATAACGAAGAAAACGGCTATCATTACACACGGAGCAAATCCGGGCCTTATTTCGCATTTTGTTAAACAGGCATTGTGTAACATGGCAAAGGATAATGGACTATCCATCATCACGCCAACAAACTCTCAAGAATGGGCAAGCCTTGCTATGACACTCGGTATTAAAGCAATTCATATTGCAGAGCGTGACACGCAGGTTTCTAATCGACCCAAGATGCCCGGAGAATTTGTAAATACATGGTCTATTGAAGGGCTAATAGAAGAAGGATTGCAGCCCGCTGAGCTCGGCTGGGGAACACATGAACATACGTTACCTTCCGATGGGTTTATGCACGACGTCGGTTGCCAATGTTCTATTTATTTGACCAGGCCAGGCGCGGGAACGCAAGTTCGATCCTGGACACCAAGCTTAGGCGCATTTCATGGTTATTTGATTACGCATCCCGAATCAAGCTCAATTGCAAACTTTTTGACATTAAAAAATGGCTCTGAGATACACCATAGACCGACTGTTCACTATGCATACAGCCCTTGCCCCGATGCAACGCTTTCTATTGTTGAACTGGCCAGTTCGGAATGGCAACCGCAAAAAAATAAACGCCTCATTGTTGATGAAATTACAGACGGGGCGGATGAACTGGGCGTCTTGTTAATGGGAAATAAAAAAGGGGCTTATTGGTTTGGATCAAATTTATCAATTCATGAAGCACGCGCATTGGTGCCTTACAACAATGCAACAAGTTTGCAAGTTGTCGCCGGGGTTCTTTCGGGGATGATTTGGGCAATTGAACATCCAAACCAAGGCCTTATCGAGCCTGAAGACATTGATCATCAATACATCATGGACCTTGCTCTACCATACCTCGGAACAGTTGCTGGGCATTATACCGACTGGACCCCTCTTAAAGACCGAGAATCGCTGTTCTCAGAGGCATTGGATCTCACTGATCCTTGGCAGTTTTCTAATATGCGAGTGACTTAACGGGGGCTTGGGTACGAACCCTAAAAAAATTAAATTTGTGTGTAATGATATGTCCTAGGCGGGAATCCATGCTCAATTTGACATTATATACTTGTCACTAACGAGTTTTCGGCTTTTATGCTATCGCTTTTTTCGTTCATGACTTCGAAAAAAATTTGCAATAGAATAACTATTACGCGTCTTTTTCGAAGTCACGAACAAAAAAATCGAGTCGCCTAAAATACCGAAAACTCATTAGCGACAAGTATATTAGTCTAAAAGATAGATTCCAGCCTACGCGGGAAAGACAAAATCAAATATGGCCAAAATACAGTGAGACACTCACTGTAAAATTGAGTCGTTATCGAACCATATTCATTGAACTAGTCATTTGTGGCTCATCACCATCACAGCACGACGTTACTGGGCGACAAGAACTGAAAAGATCGACTTGCTCGATGGCTTCTCTTGAAAAACCAAATACCGTGTTTTCTCTATTATTATTGCCAAAGAATGAGAGTGCCGATGCTCTAACACAGCCTGCGACTGATCCGATCGTGATGGCAGCACTATCAATAAGCACATCACCTATACAAGCACCCATAGCAAACGCGCACCCCATTTCCTGAGCGTCGTTTCGACGACGTTGATTAGCATAAAGAACATCCCCACGAGTTGCAGGCCGATTATTTTGTTCTGATTCTGCTACTACTGTTGCAACACAACATAAGGTGCCCGCTAGACAAGCGACCGCATCAGAAATTGGATCACATGCAGCTTTTACTGCTTTCATCCCATCCAACCACATATCAAAGCAAGTAAGCGTTTGACTTGCACTAACGGTCGATGTTGTTTCTTGCGTTACTTGACCCAGTACCACGTTATCTAAATTAATCATAAAGCCACTCCGTTTAAACAATGTGCTTTATTATGACATAAAGAACCACTTGATTACAAATAGAACATCCAGGCCGTTGGCGCAGCATTTCATATAAGCAAATACCCGTTGCTACAGATGAGATGCCTGAGATGAATGATGAATGTGAATCTCAGTTTAATGCTTTTTTGATAACAGCACTGCTCTCTTCCTCTTCACGGAGACTAATCTGACTCTTGTATTTGCGCATCACCTCCACGGGATCAGACACCACTTCTCTTATCGGGCCTTTTTGAATATCAGCGCTCGATTTAGTGGATAAGTGGTTTCTACTTGCATCAAGAAAAATCTTTCCCTTAGGGACCCCCAACGCATCTGTGATCGTAAGGCTCTCATTTGTTGGAACGTTTGCTCGAATTAAAGCTGGAATTACAAACTGTAACGTATCAAAGGGCGGTTTATAATCACCACTCTTATTATTAATTTGACAAACTCTATCCTGAGAATCAAAATAAATATTACCTGCCGCTAGACAATAACGAAAGTCATCATTATCGTCCGAAATCATATGTGTGTGAGCAGGAACTACGTTATCCGCCGGACCCTCTGGTGCAAAAACGATGTCACCATTGGTGCGAACCATGAATCGAAGTACTTTACATTCGGATCCCCCCAGCATTTCTTTAATGCAATCTTTCGAATTAAGTAATTGACTAATGTCTTCGACTTTAAAAATTAGATTGTCTAACGGCCGTCTTCTTAAAGATCCAACCAATGGCAGCACTGAATCAGCTGATATTGGATTAAATAGGCCAAATACTTGTGGTACTTTCGTGTTAATCGCTGAGAGAACAGCATCACTCAGCTCAATATTTTCCTTCTGAGCCAGCTCATTGAGTCTTGCTGTGATGTCAGGCGGCGGCCTAATTGCAATAAGACTGCCGATCGCGCCAAGTAACTGTTTATCGGTAAATTGAGTATTCTCAGCTACTGTGTTTAATCGCTTGCTATGGAGCATCTGGGTGGGCTGGCTAAAATAGTTCTCATCACATAGCTTTTTAAGGAGCTTCATGGTCTCAAAATTATTGTTTCGCTCTGGCATAATAACCCCCGACTACAATAATGTATAATA
>CANJFK010000279.1 GCA_947473535.1 Legionellaceae bacterium
GCTAGTGATCGCATTGCTCGCTACCCAGTGTGACAAGTGGCAGTATTTTAGCGTAAATTGACACAATAAACCAGTGCGTCATGTCGGCTGGTTTATTGACTTTAATTGTGAAAATAATTACATGCTTTAGATCAATATTGTTCTGGCAGGCAATAATGACTGAATTTTTAGGTATAATGAGGGCAATAGTAGCTATCCTAAGTGATGCCTTTAATAGGGGTTTCGGGAAGCAAATTACCATTTTAGCCGGTCTGTATTTAACCTATTGAATTAAATCACATTTAACTGTGCTCAAAAAAACGATTTTACCCCAAAAAACCCTGTTTTTTTCCCATAAATTATTCGCTTAAGTGGACATATGTGAATAATATAGGCCATTTTACTTGTATTATGTGAAGCAAACCGCTATGCTAACGCTAGGGTTGATTATTCGCTTAATACATACATATGAAACACGATGACTTGCTCAATGAATTTAAAACGATACTGGTAAAACAGGACATGTCTGACGCCTCAATTACCAGTTATCTTCAAGGGATAAAAGTCTTCACCACATGGCTTCTGGATTTTTATCAGCAAGATGTCAGCTTACTGGAAGCAACAACCCATGATCTGCGCGCTTATAGAGATCATGTCTCTAAAGTACTCAGACGAAAACCTGCCACTATTAATCACCACATTCAGGTATTAAAACGATTTTATGCTTGGGCTGCACAAATTCGACTCATTCCTGATAACCCTGCTTCTTCACTTCATTTTGTGAAACGAGTAGCATCCACAAAGCCACAAGCTTTAAATAAGGACGAGATTCATGCCTTGTTGCGGGCAGCAGGGCTTTCCACGCATGGACTGGCAACAAGAAACTATGCCATTGTGCAGCTCATGTTGCAAGCAGGTTTGAGGGTCGGAGAAGTAAAGAATTTGCTGATTAGAGATGTTGCCATTAAAGAGCGTTCTGGTTTTGTTAATGTTGTTGATGGAAAAGGTAGAAAACACAGGGAGGTTCCATTGAACTCAATTGCGCGCAGGGCATTAACCAGCTATTTAGAGACCCGTGAGACACCTGAGCCTGATGATTCTTTTTTCATTACCAAGCGTGGCGTATCAGGCACGATCCGGGCACTACAACTATTGATTAGTGGCTTGGCCACGCGAGCGAACATTACTCGTATTAATGTCACAGCTCATACATTGCGCCACACATTTGCTTCTCAATTTTTGCAAGCAAATCCTGGCTGTCTTGTTGAGCTGTCTATGTTAATGGGTCATGAATCCATTGATACCACAGCTATTTACACGAAAGCATCAAAAGAAACCTTAGCAGATCAGATTGAACGCTCAGGAGTAAATGTCGATGCAAACTGATATTGATATAACAGAAGACCAGCTAGCTATTGACTGGACTCTCACTGACAATGATATCCAGTTTATCAAGACACATTCTACCCAAGGTATTAAATTTGCAGCGCTTCTTTGTCACTTAAGAGCCTACGGTCGTTTTGTTGGCAAAGATGATGTCCTTTCATTTACCGCATTAAGTTATCTTGCCAAGCAACTTGGAGAGCCCCTTTCATCTACTCCTGTGTTTGCTAATACCCCACACAGCTATATTCAGCGAGAAAAAATTCGTAATTATCTCGGATATGGGGAATTTACCGATGAAGAATCACTCAGATTAGAGGGATGGCTCGTGGCTCTTTTGCGCAAAGACACGATGGATAAAAAACAATTGGTTGATATGGCAATCAATCACTTAAAAACTTGTCGCGTAGTATTGCCATCACCCATTACATTAGGTCGTCTGGTTAGTCAAAAAGTTAATGAGGCAATCGAAGGCTTTCATCGTAGTATTGCGGAAAGCTTGGCACCCGATAAACGAAAACAACTTGTTAAACTCATCACACCAAAACACAAGGATGCCTACGCGCAACTGTCGGAACTTCGAACATCGCCTCAGAATGCCAATAGCGATGTGATGAACGAGTACCTTGATTATTTTGATGAAATTGAACAACTGGGTATTCTTGAGTGCAACCTGTCAGCAATACACCCTGATGTTATTACTGAGCTAGCCAAAAAAGGGCGATACTATACCTCAACGCAACTCCGTGATATTTCTTCTAAATTGAAGCAAGAAGCCATCATCATTTGTTTTTTGCAGGAAACAGCTAAAACTATCCTTGATTATATAGTTAATGTATTCAAGCGAATATTACTAGACACTAATCGGCGTGCTACAAATGAAGTGTCAGCTGAGCGTGAAAAAGTATCGAAAAAAAACAGAGGGAAGTTTAAACCAGCCAGTGACTTTATCAAGCAGGCATTTTCCCAAGCAGCTGTTGAACAATTAACCCTTGTAGAATTCGTGACCCAGTTTAATGAGGTCACAATGCTTGAAACAGCCAGTGCCTGCGAGGCTATTGATAAACTAGAGGCCTCTGGCGTAACCGACAATATCGTTAACCGTTTTCCTTATATCAAGCAATTTTCAAAGCGATTTTTAACACTAAAATTAAGCGCCAGAGTTGGATTAACCTCATTACTTGAAGCACTTGAAATCATTCGCAAACTCCACTGTGGCGAGATTAAAACACTTCCTGATGTTTTACCAACAGACTTTCTGCCTAAAATGTGGAACGATGTTTTGTACGATGATAATGGAAAAATTAAAGCACATCACTGGGAAATGGGCTTTTACTTTGCCCTTAAGAAAGAAATTAGCTCTGGCGATATCTTTCTTTCAAAAAGCCGGAACAATCGCTATTTTTGGGATACCATTTATGGTGAACTACCTTGGGAAAAAGATCGAGAACAAGAGTACTTGAAGCTCGAGTTGCCAAGTGAATTTGATATCTTGATGAATGACTTGAAGGGCGAGTATCATCGGGTCACCACCCATGCCAGTAATAGTTTACCCACAAATGATTTTGTAACGATTAAAGAAGGCAAGTTTCATCTCAGCAAAGACGATGCATTGGTTATACTACCTGAAGTGGTACGATTACGAAAATTGATACAATCCAGAATGCCTGCAGTTAGAATTGAAAAGCTTTTGGCAGAAGCTTTTCAAATGTCAGGTTGCATGGTTGGTTTCACTCCATTCTATGCGCCCGATCGAACAATCAAATTTCCATTGAAACCTGTGCTTGCAGCCATCCTTGCGCATGCCACGAATATTGGACTGTTTGGCATGGGAACGAGCGCC
>CANJFK010000280.1 GCA_947473535.1 Legionellaceae bacterium
AGCCTATCGCGAGAAAGAAAGTTATAAATGGGAGCATGCTTCAAGGTCGATGTTGAATAGACTTGGCGAAAAGATACATGATGTTATTTCTATATGTGATAGAGAGGCCGATATTTATGACTATTTATTTTATAAATTAAACAATAAACAACGTTTTATTGTTAGAGCACGAGAAAATCGTAAAACGACTTCGGGTGAAAATAAATTATTTGAACAGGTGCTTCTAACGCCAGTTTTAGGTACTTACAACGTTCAAGTACAACAAAGAGGTGGAAGAAAAGCTCGAATAGCATCCATTCAATATCACAGTGCTAGTGTTGAATTAGTTTTACCGAAGCACCAAAGAAATAAAGGATATCCTGCAACACTACACATTAATGTTGTAGCAGCTAAAGAAATAAGCAATGACGGCACTGATTCATCTTTGGAGTGGATTATTTTAACTTCTGAGCCAATAAACACCGCTGAATCGACCAAACAAATATTAAGAAACTATGAGCTTAGGTGGAGAATTGAGGATTATCACAAAGCCTGGAAAAGTGGTGTTGGCGTAGAAGAACTGAGATTACAAAGTAAAGAAAATCTGGAGCGAGCTGGTAGTATCTTCGCATTTATAGCTGTCAAATTATTACAAATGAGAGAGATTGCATTATCCTCTCCAGAAGAATTAAATCAAGATATTCCAGTGACTCACCTACTGACAACCGATGAGTGGAGAGTTTTGTGGATTGCGACTCAAAAGTCGAAGCCACCTAAAAAACTACCCAAGATAAAATGGGCTTATGAAAATTTAGGCAAGCTAGGTGGATGGTACGATAGTAAACACACAGGTATTATAGGCTGGAAAGCCTTATGGAAAGGTTGGTTTAGATTAGCAGACAAAGTTGAGACTTATAATGATACAAAAAAGTATTTCTGATCTGATCAAAAAAGATCAGATCAAGAGACAGGGACACGCCGTGGGACGTCGAAATCTGAATTGTCAACAGGCTCTAGGATCGCGCTCGAATTAACGTCCTATTCTTGCGCGATCCTTAATTGAATGTTGTACGGAAAAACACTTGGCTGATAGCGACCACATCGGCGTGCCCACCGGTGCCAACAGGTAATCCCGGTTGTAATAAATGCTGGTGCAATAAACGATGATAATGACGATAAGCTCGTTTTAATACAACGAATTGATCGTTAGTCAGCGTATTCGCATAATATAATTGTTGCATCTGTGCGAGCGTATTCGTTGTACGAGCTAAACTTGGCTGCGGGTAAGCCAGCACTAAAAATTGAACTAGAAATTCAAGATCAAGCAAACCACCCGCAACATGCTTAACGGCATCATGGCCTATATACTTGCTTATTTTTGCACGCATGCCTTGAATATCATCTCGCAGCGTGTTTTTATTTCTTGGTAAAAATAACACATCACGCTTCAATTGGTTAAATTTCAATTTGTTTGACTTGTTAGCGAATATTACACGTGCTCGTAACAGCGCTTGATGCTCCCAAGTCCACGCTTGCGTGCGCTGATATTCGACGAAGGCATCAATATGGCTGACTAATAAACCCGCCGTTCCCGAGGGGCGTAGTCTCGTATCAACGGAATACAACACCCCGGCTTGAGAGCGCGTGGTCAACATATGCAGAATTTTCTGTGTCAAACGTGTCACTAATGCTTCATCGGATGGCACCACGCTGTGCAGAAAAACCAAATCCACATCCGAATCATAATTCATTTCGCGACTACCCAATTTACCATAAGCAATAATGGCAAATCGTGACTTGATTCGACTGAATTCCGGATAACGTATAGTGAGTTGCTGACAAGCTCTCGTTAATACTTCAGCAAGAATGGTTTGCGCCACGTCCACCAAAAATCGACCAATACGAATAGCATCACACTGACCATACAATTCAGCTCGGGCCGCTAATAGCCAACAGGTTAATTTAAATTGACGTAACACCTCACCTTGCAACTCTATTTCTTCACAGGGGGCCAGTAACACGTGCAATTGCTGTTCTAATTGACGGCGAGACAACGGTCGCCAGGATTGCTTTTGATCAATAAGCACTTCCAGCAAAAAAGGCTGCGTCACAAAAAGTGATGAAATAAAGGGACTATGAGCAAACCAATGGAGTAATTCTTGTAAAGCGGGTGGGTTTTCCGTTAATAAAGCCAAATAGGCGCTACGACCCACAATATTCTCTAACAAACGTAGTACTTGTAACAACACCACATCCGTTTCGTTAACCTTCGTCAATGCACTGAGCAATACAACCATAAAATGATCAAGGCGCATTCGAGCGATTTGCGTTAAACGTCGGCAGCGTGGGGCATGACGAAAAGCATGGATCAACTGATAGCAGCGTTCAGCTTGATGAAAACCCAAGCTGGCTAGCAGGTTCACCGCCATCGTGGTTTCCACATGCCCCTGCCATACGTTTGCTAATTGATGATTAAGCAAACGTTTTTCGTCCTCATAGTCATCGACTTTACTTAATACAGCATAAAACGCAAGGCTAACAATACGTTGATATTGATGCAGTTTAGCTAATAAATCATCCCAACAATCAAAAGGCATGATCATCAAGATTTGTCTTTGAATCATCGTGTTCAGTGGCAAAGCATGTGTTTGCTGATCATTTTGAGCTTGCAAGGCATTTTCTAGTTTACGCAAAAACAAATAGGCCTGTTGTAGTGCCGCGGTGTGCGAGAGCAAGCGCTCATGCTTTAACACATGGAGTGCAGCCAGCGCATTTTGCTGTTGGAGATTAGGTAATCGCCCCCCTCGAATTAATTGAAAACTTTGAATAATAAATTCAACCTCTCGAATCCCCCCTTTACCACGTTTAATATCATCTAACATGGGATTTTGTTTTATTTCACGCTCAATCATTGCTTTCATGCTGCGTAATGATTCAATCACACTAAAATCAATATAACGGCGATAAACAAACGGCTTGATAAGACGATTAAACCAATGCTGTTTTTCTTCATCAACACCAATAAGGCGCGCTTTCACCATCGCATAACGTTCCCAATCACGACCCTGCTCCTGATAATAGGTCTCCATGGCAGCCAATGTACTAACCAAAGGACCACTCTCACCAAAAGGACGCAAGCGCAAATCAACACGAAAAACAAACCCATCAACCGTTATATTTTGTAACAGCTGCATAAATTGCTGTACCA
>CANJFK010000281.1 GCA_947473535.1 Legionellaceae bacterium
CAAACAGTCTCGGAAGGCTAGGGCTAGTTGGTATGTTTCATCATTGATGATTTCAGGAACCCATTTATAGTTCACGAGGGCAGGTTGTGTTATATCAATGCCTCGATGTAAATACTTTAAACTGGGGAAAATAGTGCCTGGTCCTGGTTTGGCGCCACCTATTCGTTTACCGAAAGTTTTATAGTATGTATCCTGGGCTATGAATTTCAGGGATTGTTGGGTTATAAAGGAAACAAGATTGCCAGTCTTCATGCCCTCAGAGAGATGCTCGGCTATATTCCAGATCGCCTGCAAGAGACCGTTTGGATAGTTGTCATCGCTTTTTTCCTTGAGCGGTGCCTCATCATACCTAATAGCGCCCTTTTTGTGCTTAGCGAGGGCGCTTTGAATTCGCGCAAGTATCTTCAATCCATTTTCGAATGCCATTTTATTTTCTCTCTTCTAGCATGATTAATTCTAAATTCGGGAGGTTATCAATTGTCCAAATAGTAAATATTAGTATCGCTGCTCATAATTATAACGTATTTATTTAATATTGGCCATTTTTTTAAGTATGTTTAAGTATGATCAGGGCGAAATCGTGAGCGCCTTATTGTTAAGCACTATTGCTGATTAAAGGGATCCCCCCTTTGAAAAAGGGGGGCTTAAGGTAGTGTCCTTGATGTTAAACATCGGCCTTGTTCATCGTTTCGGCCAAATAATCGAAAAATGTCTTCCCCGCGAAGGCGGGGATCCATCTCTGCAACAAGCTGGGAGCCAGCGTAGAAATGGATTCCCGCTTTCGCGGGAAAGACAAAGTGGCCGAAACGATGAGCAAGGCCTAAACATCAAACAAGTTCGCTACAAAACCTGCTAATTCCGCAAGTTGTATGTGGCTTACCTCGTCTGCGTTACGCGCTTTATATTCAATTAATCCAGCGGCTAGATTGCGCTCACTGATAACGAAGCGGTGGGGGATTCCAATCAGATCGCTATCTGCAAATAATACGCCCGGGCGTTCATTGCGGTCATCAAGTAATACGTCAACTCCTTGAGCACTGCATTGCAAGTAGAGTGATTCAGCCGCGCTTTTTACTTCATCGGAACGGTGAGCGTTGATAGGGATAATGGCTAATTGAAAGGGTGCAATGGCTTGCGGCCAGAGGATGCCTTTGTCGTCGTGATGTTGCTCGATGGCGGCAGCAACAACGCGTGAAATTCCTAATCCATAACATCCCATGAGCATGGTTTGCAATTGGCCCTCTTCATTAATGACTTGGGCATTCATAGCCTGTGCGTATTTGTCGCCGAGCTGGAAAATATGGCCAACCTCGATACCTCGACAGGCATGGAGAGTGCCTTTGCCGTCTGGGCTGTTGTCGCCCTCTTTTACACTACGCAAATCAAACGTGTCTTGATATGTCGCATCACGTCCCCAAACGGCATGAGTGTAATGCTTATCCGCTTGATTTGCTCCGCAGACAAAGGTTGACATCGCACGTGCGTTAAAATCAGCGATAATGGGCATAGTAAGGTTAACTGGTCCAATAAAGCCAACTGGTGCGCCCACGGCTTTGGCAACAAGCTGCTCATCTGCAAAGCACAATGGCGATTTGATTAATGGATTTTTGGCTGCTTTTATAGGATTTAATTCATCATCACCGCGGAGCACCAGTGCTATCAGCGGGTGTTCACTGCCCTCAACGATCAATGTTTTCACCAGTTGTTGTGGAGCAAGTCCCAAAAATTGGGTGACCTCTGCGATGGTTTTTTTCTCAGGGGTAGCCACGAGCGTCATGGCTTCTTGAGGGCGGTTTGTTGGTTCATCAGGAACTAGGCTCGTTGCTTGTTCGACGTTTGCAGCATAATTACTTTGGTCACTGTAAAAAATTAAATCTTCACCGGCGTCGGCAAGCACTTGAAATTCATGGGAAATTGCGCCACCAATGGCGCCGGTATCCGCTTCTACTGCGCGATATTTTAGGCCCAGACGGTCAAATATTCTAGAATAGGTTTGATACATGACATCATAGGTTTTTTGTAAGCACGCGGAACTCAAGTGGAACGAGTAAGCATCTTTCATAATAAACTCACGCGCGCGCATCACGCCAAATCGCGGTCTAATTTCATCTCTAAATTTAGTCTGTATTTGATATAAATTGATTGGCAATTGTTTGTATGACTGAAGTTCGTGGCGCATCAAATCCGTTATCACTTCTTCATGTGTTGGGCCAAAGCAATAATCACGGTCGTTACTATCGCGCATCGTTAGTAATTGGCCACCGAATGTGTCCCAGCGTCCAGTTTCTTGCCATAATTCCGCCGGTTGAACCGCTGGCATTAACATTTCCAGCCCTTGCGCTCGGTTCATCTCTTCACGAACAATTTGTTCGACCTTTCGCAAGACTTTTAATCCGAGCGGGAGCCAGGTGTAGAGTCCTGATCCGAGTTTACGTATCATGCCGGCTCGCAGCATTAATTGATGAGAGACTATCTCTGCATCATTAGGCGTTTCTTTAAGCGTTGCTTGTAACCATTGTGATGCGCGCATGTTAACTCCTAGACTAATTTTTGTGGAGAGGATTATAGGTCAATGGCTCTACTTTAAGCCAAAATTTTGATGTAGCCTGGATTACGCGTCGCGTAATCCAGGCTACATTTAATTGTTAATTTTAGGTAAAAAGCCTAAGGTAGCGCTATTTAATAGGTTTATTTTTTACAGATAGAGTCGACGTATCAGATACCGCAATCATTTTGTGTAGCTTTTCAGCAAGCATTGTGTTTTCTTTTGGATTAAGCAATTTGAGCGTAGCAGAAAAATCTTTAAATTGTACTTCGCCACTATTCACATCATAGACGGCGCCTACCATGCCGATTGTTTCATTGTTAGCCATGTCTCGCAAATCCGCGCTTTCCTGATAGATTTGTTGCAACGTATTAGCGATATTTAAGTTGGTCACGTTGTGTATGAACGCGTGGTTATTTCCCGTACGGTCAACGATTGTTTGTGTTTCGGCGGCGATTGCTGGTTTAATTTTAGCAAGTAATTGGGTAATGTAGCCTTGCTCTACACCATCACAAGCGGCTTGTATGGCACCACAGCGTGTATGACCTAACACGACAATTAATTTGGCACCCACCACATGGCAAGCATATTCAATGCTCGCCAAAACATCATCATTCACG
>CANJFK010000282.1 GCA_947473535.1 Legionellaceae bacterium
GGCAAATAGGCATTTCAATTTGGTTTTTGGTGGCTAAAGCACAGATCTGTGCTGCGTTATATCGACCCTCAACGACTTGAGCTACATTTTTTTCAGCCAGTGGAATGGCGATGCCCTGTCCCAACTGAAGGCCAAAACGGCGGTTGCGTGATTGATTATCCGTACATGTTAATACGAGGTCACCAACACCGGCCAAACCTAAAAACGTTTCTTGGCGCGCACCTAGGCTCATCCCCAAGCGACTCATTTCAGCTAATCCACGCGTTATTAAGGCGGCCTTGGCATTTGCTCCGTAGTTTAATCCGTCGCTTATCCCGCAGGCAATGGCGAGCACATTTTTAATGGCGCCACACAATTGTACGCCGATGAAATCATCAGACAGATAAGCACGTATGTTGCTATGATGAATCATCGCATGACAACGTTGTAAGTAATCTGAATTATTACCCGCAATAACCAGCGCCGTCGGTAAATTTTTAGCTACTTCACGCGCAAATGATGGGCCTGATATAACAGCAATCGGGAACGAATCACCCCATTGCTCCGCTACTAACTGGCTTAATAATTGATGAGTGTCAGGGGCAATGCCTTTGGTTAGCCACGAGATGCCGTTTAATGGTTTTGTTAATTGGGGTAGCAATGATGGAAACGCATGCGATGGTACGGCAATAATGACGTGAGAGGCGTGTTTTAAGCATGCATTTAAGTTTGCGTTTGGTTCTAGTGTTGGTGGAAACATAACATCAGGTAAATATTTGTTATTCTGACGTGTTTCTATCATGTCGTGGATCTGTTGTGAATTGTGTCCCCACAGCATCACGTGTTTGCCAATATGCGCTAAATGAATTGCGACGGCAGTGCCCCAAGAGCCTGCGCCTAGAATAGCAATTTTCGAATTCTTCATGCGCTCTCCTTGTGCAGTCTCGTACTCGGCCAATGCACGAGCATCCGAGCCGCGCATAAGCAAGCGTTCACCGGACTTATGCCAATGTGAACACTCCCTAACGGCCGCGGCTCTGATCGTGGCCTAAACGATGGGCAACGTTTTAATGCGATATCACTTCCTCTTTTTCCGCGCTCGTTTTTTTCTTATCTTCAAGTTGTTGCATATACAGTGCATCAAAATTGATTGGGGCTAATACTAGCTGTGGAAAACTGCCGCGTATGACTTCAGCTGTAATCGCTTCGCGTGCATAAGGAAACAAAATGCTAGGGCAGAAACTACCAAGCAAATGATCTAATTGTTCAGGCGCTGGGCCTTGGATGGTAAAAATACCCGCTTGTTGAACCTCAACAAGAAATGCTGTTGTGGCCTTGTTTTTCACGGTGGCAGTTACCGTTAATGAAACCTCATAAATCCCATTATCTAATTGCGTATGCTGCGTGTTTAAATCGAGCGATAGTTCAGGCTCCCATTGCTGTTGAAAGACAGCGGGCGTATTGGTCGTTTCAAACGACAAATTTTTGATGTAAATGCGTTGAATCATAAATTGTGCATCGGTTGGGGTTTGTATGTTATTTGTTTGCTCATTCATTATGTTGTTTATCCTTGTATAAGTTTATCTAATTGCCCGGTCGTTTCCAGCGCGTGTAAATCATCACAACCACCGATTGCCTGATCATTAATAAAGATTTGCGGCACCGTGTTTCGGTTACATCTTGCTATCATCTCAGCACGCTTTTCAGGATGTTCATCGATGCGAATGTCGGTGAATGCAACGCCTTTACTCGCCAACAATTGCTTAGCTCGGATGCAATAAGGGCATTCTATTTTACTATACATTATGACATTGGCCATTATTATTTTCCTTTGACCAAGGGTAAACCCGCAGCGGTCCATGCTGTAACGCCACCCGCCAAGACCATGGGTTGATTATATCCCTCTTTGCGTAAAGTTGCTGCCAGCGTGGCTGATTGTAAACCTCGAGCACAAACAAGAATGATGGGTTTTGTTTTAAATTTTTCCATGCGAGGCAGGGAAAAATCGTCCGCAGACGTTCGAATGGCATCAATAACATGACCCGTACGAAATGCTTCTGCATCACGCAAATCAAACACGCTTGCTTCTTCGTGGTTAATCAATTCAATCGCGTCCGCGGGAGAGAGTTCCTTCCCTCGCTTTTTTTGAGACACTAGTTCATTAATAAAAATGAGGAGTAACATCACGATTAATGCCAACCAAAGCTGCCAATGGTTTGTAATAAATTGACCTATATGTTCTATATTTTCCATAGTATACCTAAATTGACGCGAATAAACGCAGGAATTATCCCTAGATTAATGTAACAACGCAAGTTAGGAGTTCGTAATTTTTTGCGCGTTAACGGGATAGCCTGCCGTTACCCATTCTATAATTCCTCCATCGACGGAATAAACGGTTTGATAGCCCATCTTGAGTAGAGAATGCGCGGCATAAAGTGAGCGTACACCACCACGGCAGTGTAAATAGATCGGACGCGTTCGGTCAGGCGCTCTAATTTCTATTCTATCTATTAATTCATCCTTGGGAATATGAGACGCGCCAGGAATATGCATTTCGTTCCATTCATCGTGTTCACGCACATCAATCAAACATAAATCGGGTGATTCATCATACTGCTTTTTTAATTCATGCACGCTGATTGTCACTATTTCATTGTTTTTCATATCGGGTCTCTCGTATTAGTGTGTCTTGTAATGGTCGAATGGTGAATGAACCAGTAAATAGCCGCGGTGATTACACCACCAACTAAGGTAGCAAAAGCCCATGTCGCGGCGGATACTAATGCAGGGCGTTGCTTTAATTTGTATAAATTACCCGCATCGCGCGCAACAGCACCAGCAAATAAAACATGTAGAATGGCATTAACAAGGATAATCAGGTAATAACCCGTTTGAATTTGAGCACTAAATTGTTTGACTAATTCAGGAAGCATGGGGTTAGGTTCTTGAATAATAATCTAACCATGATATCAGAAAATTAAAGTAACGCACGAAATAAGGTGCTCTTCGTCAGGGCAAGAGCATCAAAGTTTAAATTCCCAACACCTTTTCCCTATATTTATCATAAAGGCCTGCTTTTCGCCTTTTTCGAGGGATTGAAAATTTTGACTCAGGCTCTTTTCTTAGCAAATTCAGCGCCAGATGTCGCATGACGCTCA
>CANJFK010000283.1 GCA_947473535.1 Legionellaceae bacterium
TACAAGGGAATAAATCCTTTGGTCGCTGTGAGCATGGCCCTTCAAGGCAATATCGAATTATAGGATGATGCGCTAATCTGTTGATTTCGTTCATCCCTGTTATCCGCGTCCCTCTGCGAATAATAGGGGTGAGTAGTTACCAAATGACAAGGCTAATTGACTGGCATATTTATCAAAATCTTTATCTCCTGTGGTCTTTGAAGCCATTAACTTCAGCAGCTCATCGACTTCATCATATTTACCAACCTTCAATAATTGGATAACTAATGAAATGTTATTGTCAAAAAGCACACATTTAATTTTGTCTTCATTTGTACTTGAACGCATTGATAATGTTTCCTTTTTTTTAATGCGAGATATCCCTGCAATATTAGTCAATTGCTCCCTGAACGAATTTAATTCAACCGATTGATCATGATCATGATGATCAAAACGATGCATCAACACTTCATCCGGCAACGTTTCCAACAAGGTTTCTATCGAATGGCTACTGGCAAGTTCAACAAGATTATAACATATGGCTCTACATGTTATTTTAGCGACTTGCAATGTTACGTTCAAATGTTCACTTGAAAGTCCAAGATAAAGTGATCCTAACAAGGGGGGAATATCGTATATACTTGTGTCTTTTATGGTGACTGGAGACAAACGTTGATCATGTGTATATATATTTCCAACCGATCTTTCCTCAAACATACCACTCACAACATCACCAGAAGTTCGATAAGATCGAAAACGTCTGGCGATATTCGGATGGGTTCTAACGTTGGCTTGTTCAGGACTTGAGGTTCCTGGTGCATTATAAGTAACAACTTGTACTTTAGGTGTATCATTTTCTTCGGCATCTATTGCCATGCTATGTATACATGATCCAAGATCCTCGGCTATGTGCCCACCTAGAGAATGGCCTGTTAATATAATTTCACGTCCAGGATTGGCCTTTCGAATTTCGTCATAAAACGCGCGTGCAGCTTTCCTCGTACCCTCCTTAGCGACACCGTACATACTAAGGTAGGCATCATCCGAAACATCACCCAAATATTTTGTCCCTCGAAAGGCAATGATAATGGGCGAACGTTCATCATTAGGCTTCAAACAAACTGCCCCCAAATTAGTATCACCGCTGCCACCAACGTGTTTAGGAAACATTTTTTCATCAATAGTATAGCCCTTACTCGTAAGTATATCTAAATAGGTCTTGTAGCCGACTAGACCATGGTCTACTACAGTCTGATCTAAGACATAGGCCATATCTGATGCATAAAGTAATAACTCATTATCACATACAGGAGGCATACTTATTCACCAAAAATAAGATTATAAGTTCAGTGTAGGAAAAAAAATGAACAAATCAAGTTTAGCCAGGAAGCATCTCCAGTTTTGATTATTAGCGGTACATGTCAAAGGAGCAAGGCAAGGGGTCAAGTCGATTGATCAACCAATATGAGTTATTACATGATCAATGGACTTGACCCCATAGCATTTTCAGGACGCCACCAAGTCACGGGCTCCTTGGTGGCGTCGTGGGCGCAGCAGAAGATGAGGACGTTAAATCCGCGCTAGTACTGGCATATGAGCCCATAGAAGAGCCAAACAAACCGCCATGAATAACAGGTTGAATTGATGGTTGGTAAGCATCCCACTCAATCCTTCGTTTCTTTTTAGCGGAGGAGTTTAACGCCATCATCCCAGGCTCGTGCGATGCACTACGATAGATTGGGAGTCCCGTATGATTAGCTGTGATTAAGTCGGCTACATTCATGTCCTCGGGTATGCAACTCTGTAACTCAAGTTGTGTCCATGACTGAGTCGTCTTCAATGGCTTATCACCAAGCACAGACTCTCCAATCAATTCCAACTCGACAGTATCAGAAAACGCCGCACCGAGATGAGTTAAAATAGCGACGGGCCAAACCAAGCATTCTGCTTGGGGAAGAAAATGACCACTTTTATTCGTAAGCTTAATAATGTTTTCATAATCAGGTGAAAAATACATATTGCCTGCAGCAATACATCGTCTCGACATCTGAACGTGATTTGGAACAGTTTCACCTGTTTGACCTTCACGCGAAAACCACATTTTTCCAGACACATCCACAACAAAACGAACACTAAATCGATTCAGCTGATCGTCTTCTTCATCAGAGGTATCAGCAGGCAGTGCTCGAAGTTCATCAATCAAGACATGAAGCGTATCAAACGAATACATATAATGCTCGTAATGCGATAGAGGACGACCAGGATCCATTAACACGGGTTTATAAATCGGTCTTGTTTGAAACGCATGAAGAAATAGGGCCTGAAGTTCATTTAAAAGCATGTAAACGATCTCTATCAAATTATAAGACAACATTTTAACATGAGACAAACAGGCATACTATGATAAAAATTGTTTTAACAATTAAGCATTACGGTATTGACATTAATCGCCGAAAAAGACAAAATTGCGCCTCTCGAAATGGCTATGTAGCTCAGTTGGTTAGAGCGCGGCACTCATAATGCTGAGGTCGGTGGTTCGAGTCCCCCCATAGCCACCATTAATTGCAAATAGATCCATCCTTTCTTTAAAAACGCTATTGCATCGTAGTAAATTTAGTTATCATAACGACAGTGATGAATGAATGGTTGTTTGATGCGAATTTTTGCGTTCTATTGTTTACTTTTATTATTACCAACGATCCTGTGTGCTACCGATCCAGGTATGCTAACCATGTCGCTTGATGACAAGCCGACGCCGATAAAATCTGCGTATGATTTCACGGTGCCTGATAAATTACAGGCGCAAGATACACCGGTTACTTCACCCCAACAGTCTCAAATGAGTGATACACCGAGCAAAGAATTAACAAGCCTCCCACTATCATCTAAAATTTGGAATTTGCGAAATGCCGATATTCGCGCCGTGATCGCCGAGGTCTCGCGTGTAACGGGCAAAAATTTTATCATTGATCCTCGAGTACAAGGTAAAATATCCATCGTTTCAAGTACGCCAATGTCAGATAAAGAACTCTATCAGGTTTTTCTTTCGATGTTGCAAGTATCAGGTTACGCTGCGATTCCTAGTGGTGGTGTGATTAAAGTCATTCCCAACATTGATGCCAGAACACAATCGCCTGACTTGCTTAACCAACTAAAAA
>CANJFK010000284.1 GCA_947473535.1 Legionellaceae bacterium
ACCCCAGTTCTCCGCTGATTACCCAGCGGTTATGTTACACCTCAGAGGGGGGTCAATTTTGGACGCTGTTTTACCCCCTAAAGGGGTCATTTTTGCATGCTGATTAACACATCCTTCATTAAGTATTCGGAATAGTCTTGTTCGGTATTTAATAGCGTCTGCAATAAAGCAAGTCCGGGATTATATTCCGCCGGTTTATAATATTTAACTGGCGGATAACCTGTAATTTCAAAAATTAAATCCTTGTGTTGCGTTTTTAACGGGAGCTTATTTTTGCTAAGCTTACCAATGGCCGCTGCTGAATCACCGAGATCTTGCTCAGTAATTGGGATCCGTTTTACGCCGTCATCATTAACGGCACAGTAAAAGGAGCCGCTTTCCTGATAGAAATATAATGTTCCAGGGGCGATGTCGTTATCGTCCGGTTTAGACCTCGATTCGACCAGCTGATAGCCCGTTCTAGGTCCAGTATAAGACAATGCGGTTGAAAGGGTGTTTTTCACCGCCAGGAGCATAGCAAAGGGGTGGTAGCGCTCGGTAAACGTTTGTATTAATTTGTATATAATCTTGTCACGCTGAACTTGGCCCCCATAGATGTCTTTGTCGTTGATGGGTGGAATACCATAGCCCAATCGGTTGGCGATAGAGAAGATTTGATTATGCGCATGTACCTCGCTGGTCGTTTGTCTTGCAACGCGGTCCACAATATCTCTGCGATACATGGTTAATATGCCAGGGATAGTTTTTGGTTGCAAATAATCAAGGAGAATACCATTCACTCGGTCATGAAAGCCCGCTGTGCAATTAACGACGCCGTCCATTAGTTTACTGATAATGTCCGCTTTATCATTTTCTGATAATGCCAGTTCAGGGTATTGATCATCTAATTCACCGGATAATAAAGCATAGACCAGCTGTAGATTATTAATGAGCTCCTTTTTTAATGCGGTTGGATAACGACTTGTGAGCTCAATGTGTCGACTAAGAATATCGCTATCTTCTGAACATAATTGGATTAGTTTACGTTGCCAGCCGTTTAGGTTACATGACGTAAGATCAATGTCGGAAGAGCGTAATTTTTGCGCTTCGTATGCTTTTTTACCTAATCTTTTTCTGAAGAACATGGCTGCATTGCTCTTTATATGCGCATAAGGTAAGTATAGGCGACAAAAAGAGGAATGGTTTTATTTTAGCACACGAATTCTCGGCCACTTAGTTTGTCACTCGAAGGCGGGAGTCTATTCCTAAACTGGCTCCCAGCTTGTTGCAGCGATGGATCCCCGCCTTCGCGGGGAAGACATTTTCCGATGATTTGGCCGAAACGATGAACAAGGCCGGCGTTTCAGATTAAGGCATTGCTAGCCCTAATCCCTTGGCTACACGTGCACCATAATCTGGGTCAGCTTTATTAAAATGAGCTATTTGGCGTAATTGAATTGCCTGCGGCACGGGTTGCATTGCTTCAACAATATTATTGATGAGTTGATTTTTTTGATCAGCATTCATCAACCGATAAAGATCGCCTGCTTGGTGATAATCGTCATTATTTTTACGGTGATCATAACGGTCGGCATCGCCGTAAATTTTCAGGGGCGGCTCACTCAATCGCTTATCGTCGGTTGGGCCATTAAAGCTATTGGGCTCATAATTGACTTGACCTCCAAAATTACCATCAAAACGCATGTGGCCATCTCGATTGTACGTATTGACGGGGCAGTGTGGTTGATTCACAGGAAGCTGTGTGTAGTTTGCACCAATCCGATATCGATGTGCATCGGGATAAGAGAGTAGACGAGCTTGTAACATTTTGTCTGGGGATACGCCCATACCATGTGGTGTGTTACCTGGTTCAAAAGCGGCTTGTTCAATTTCAGCAAAATAGTTGTTAGGGTTACGATTCAGTTCGAGAATGGCTACATCAACTGGCGGGTAGTCTTTGTGTGGCCAAACTTTAGTTAAATCGAAGGGGTGAATCGGGTACGTTTCGGCGTCCTTTTCTGGCATAATTTGTAATTGAACCCGCCACGTTGGATAATCCCCTGTCTCAATGGCGTTGAATAAATCCCGGCGATGATAATCTAAATCACGCCCTGCAATGTTGCTTGCTTCCGTATTGGTTAAGCATTTGATCCCTTGCTCTGTTTTGAAGTGCCATTTGACCCAGAAACGTTCGCCCTTATGGTTCCACAAACTATAGGTATGTGAGGAGAAGCCATGCATGTGCCGATAACTTGCCGGGATGCCGCGATCGGAGAAAAGAATCGTTACCTGGTGTAATGATTCCGGCGAGAGACTCCAAAAATCCCATTGCATGGTGTTATCGCGCATGCCTGTTTGGGGATGGCGTTTTTGAGAATGAATAAAGTCTTGAAATTTTAATGGGTCACGCACGAAAAACACAGGTGTATTATTTCCCACAAGATCCCAATTGCCTGCTTCGGTGTAGAATTTACATGCAAACCCTCTTGGGTCGCGGGCTGTATCGGCAGAACCGTGCTCTCCAGCTACCGTTGAAAAGCGCAATAACATATCGCATTGATTGCCTATATTGGAAAATAATTTCGCCGATGTATATTGCGATATATCGCCCGTGATGGTCAACTTGCCATAAGCGCCTGCGCCCTTAGCGTGCACAACGCGTTCCGGTACACGTTCTCGATTGAAGTGGGCCATGCGCTCCATCAGTTGATAATCAGCCATCAGCACCGGGCCACGTGGGCCTGCGGTGAGACTGTTTTGATTATCAGCAACGGGTATCCCTGCTTCGGTTGTCATATAAGGGCATTTACTCATCGTTCTCTCCTTGTTTATCCTTAGCATATTTGAAACGCTATTCGTGGTAAAGTATTTGTAAGGATCAAATTAATCGGAGAGATAAATGCCTGCGTATCCGGAGTATATTCCAATCCTAAAATGAGTCTCAAATGAATATAGAGGCCCAAGCTGCCCAGTGTTATTAGTGGGATGGTGATATTGCCATAATTATGTTCTTATAAGCAAATTTACTATCAAGCTGAGTGGTGGGTAACTTCCATAAAGCTTGAGCCATGGATGGCGAAAGCAAGGAAGTTATCCACCACTCAGCGTCTTTGTCGCGAGGGGTTGTGGTCAAGTGTGGGCAACAGGGATGTTGTC
>CANJFK010000285.1 GCA_947473535.1 Legionellaceae bacterium
CCAAGAAGTGAATGCGCTCTTACAAAGTAAAGTCACTCCGGCTCAAGCCGTGGTAAACCTGATGCAACGTCCTCCCCGCGAGGAATAAACAATTCGGCCTCAGTCATCGTTTCGGCAGCAGCTTAAAATTTACGCAGCCATTACCATCAGCCTCCTGCCGTTTGCTGGTCTAGCCGGCAGGTCCAAATTATCAAGTAGATATTGAAATAAATCTTTTGGTTTTGATTCAAAAAATCGTTCAGCGGCATCATTTGTATACTTTTATTGGTGACCTAATCTCTAGACCACCGCCGATTGGAAGTGGGTGGTTAATTGCTTAATCTTGAGCGGATAAAAATAGTTCGTTCTTGGATTTTATTGCCTGTAGATGCTCTTTTAATAGAAAAGGGTATTATGTTCTTTGGTTTGAAAAGGGGTTATTGCTTGTCTTGGCGGTGGTTTAAATAACTTTGTGGCGCCTACATCCGACAATAGCACGTCTGGAATCAGTTGGGGTGGTGAGGGGATTAATATACTCGGCGCCAGGGATAAGTTCGATGGCTCAGCAAATACGACTGCAATTGTAGCTCGCTTGGGTTCCGGCTTCACCTATGCAGCGAGAACATGCAGTACATACTCAGCAAAAGGCGGTTATACTTCGGGTTGGTTTTTACCCTCGGGAGGAGACAACAATTCTCAGATAGAGTGTCTTAATACCAACTCATCTAGCATTGGCGGATTCACAACTCCATCGCTCAACTATTGGACTTCTACACAATCTAGTGCCGATCGGGCGTGGTATATTTATTTGCTATTTCAACAACAAAATCGTGCAGATAAACATGATACTGCTTTAGGTTTTCGCTGTGTGAGTGCTTTAATATCATAAAATCTGCGCTTTAATACAGGACAAGATCATCACGCGCCATGCGGTGGATATAATAAAATTGATTTCGATCGCTGGGTTATAACCTTGGTTATTGAGCCCAAAAAAACTAACATGATAAAATTGGTGAGTTAATTATTCGCATAATATGCCACCAGCTAAAATGATAATTTGCTGCCTGAAACCCCTATTTTTAAATAGAACAGTTTCGAACACCCTCGTGACTAGTCCAATAGTGCGAACTATTGGTCTTGTGAAGGATTGTTAGAGGAAATTGTAAGTTACGACACTACCCACTCATCTAACGCTTATCTAAGCGATCCATCAGATCTTCTCGAAAAGACAGCTCTTCAACATGAGGAGTACTTCTGGTTCCAATGGAGTCAATTCGGGTCGAATGAAAACTAACATCAATTTTTTCAGTTAATGTATTGGTGAGATTATCAATAAAATGACGTAAAGTGGGCATTTGCATGTGAGCTTTGAAAGCTTGATAATTACTAAATTTTTCAACTAAAGTAATTAAATCCGGGTTATCAATATTTTGAATTACTTCACAATATTCACAGCCAGATTCTTCGCGTGTTTCTTGATAGACTTTCTCAAACGCGTCAATCAACTCCTCCACTTTTCCTTGTTTTGCGATAATTTTAACGTGAACAGTGATTTTTATTTTGTCCGGATTCACTTTCATACTAACTCCCAAAAGAATAATGATATACGTAAACTACGTTACCTTTTTTGAAGCGCCTTCATTTGATTAAGTGATAATTTGGTTACTTTAGCGACAAAAACAAGATCAGATCCATCGGCAAGCATATTTTTTGCAATTTCAATACGTTTGTTAAGCTCACCCTCTTCTCTTAATTTTTTAGCTAGTGCTCCCGTCAACTGCCATGATATATGATAGTAATCGTAACACAAATTGACCTTTTTCTTCCAACATCAGGCGATTTATATTTTGAGCTATTTTCTCTAATTCTTGTCCAATATGCTGTCTGAACCGATGCCTCATGAGGAACTCCATCGTTCCTGACCACATGCGCGAAGTTACACATGCGTGGTGCTATTTTTATAAGGCGTCTTTAATTCATAACTGATATTGCCATCCGCCAGACGTTCCTTACTGCGAATGTTCAACATAACTCTCGAGATCATTTTTATTAGATAATGTAATCGCTGCGATAAAACTTAAAATGGCCATCCCTACCAAATAATAGCTGGGCGTAATAAGTCCTACTTTTTCAGTGAGTAATGCAACAACTAAAGGAGCGGTGCCTCCAAAAATAGCCATACCGAGATTATAAGTGAACGCGATGCCACTGTACCGGATATTTGATGGACAATTTTCTACAATAGCCGCTAAGCTATTCGCTTGATCAAATGAACTTAATGTGGTTGCAATGAAAAAGGCGAGAGCAATAGCGCTAAAAAGGTGAGTATGAAGCAAATAAAAGCAAGGGATAACGAGTAAACCAATAAGAAGATAGGTTAGTGTTAGCATGTGTTTTCTGCCATACCGATCGCCACAAAGACCTGCCAAGGGTATGATAAACAACATTAAAATGACAAAAAAATTCTCAATACCTAAAACGGTTTTTTCCTGCATATGCATATAATTTTCTAAATAATTGGGCATGTACCCAAAAAAAACATAGTACAACGTTGAGCTAGAGCATGTTAAACCAAAGATTTTTAACAGCGATTTTGGCGCATATTTTAGTGCATTGATAAAGGGATACTTTTCAAGATGATGCGTGGTTTTGAGTTTTGAAAAAGTTACGGTTTCTTTCAGTTGAAAACGAAAATAAACTAAAATCATACCGACCGATCCGATAAAGATAAATGGTAATCGCCAAACCCACGCGCTAATCGTTTCTTTTACAAAATAACTATCAAGAAGAATCAACATCGAAGTTGCCATTAGAAAACCAATATTTGCACCAATTGCCGCAAAGCTTGTAATCAATCCGCGTCTATTTTTAGGCGCAATTTCGGCAAGATAAATCATAACACCACTGTATTCGCCACCAATCGAAATGCCTTGAATCAAACGCAAGACAATAAATGCCACTGAAGCTGTAATCCCAATTGATTGATAAGAAGGTAATAATCCTATTAACAGCGTTGATAGGGTGATCAACAAAACCGATGCGCGTAAGGGTTTAACACGCCCATGCGTGTCCCCAGCATGACCAAATAATATGCCACCCAATGGTCTACAGATAAACCCCGCTGCAAACACACCTAAAACC
>CANJFK010000286.1 GCA_947473535.1 Legionellaceae bacterium
ATGAGTTTTCGGTATTTTAGGCTACTCGATTTTTTTGTTCATGACTTCGAAAAAGGCGCGTAATAGTTATTCTATTGCAAGTTTTTTTCGAAGTCATGAACGAAAAAAGCGATAGCATAAAAGCCGAAAACTCGTTAGTGACAAGTATAGCATCACATTGATTGCCCAAAGGCACTACGATGAACAAGGCCCGAATAAGAAACAAAAGCCAACCCCCATTCCATCTGTGGTATATTATTATTTACTCAACCCACTGACCCAACCCCATGTCACAAAAAACACTGCGCATCGCCACACGAAAAAGCCCGCTGGCATTATGGCAAGCAAATCATATACGTGAGGCCCTCTTGCAACACTGGCCTATGTTGCAAATTGAGCTCGTACCCATGATGACATCAGGCGATAAATTTCTTAAAGATAAATTATTGGCTGTCGGTGGTAAAGGTTTGTTTGTTAAAGAACTAGAAGAAGCATTGCTCGATAAGCGAGCCGATCTGGCCGTGCATTCGATGAAAGATGTCCCGGCCCTATTTCCAGAAGGGCTCGCCCTTGCGGCAATTTGCCTTCGACATAACCCATTAGACGCACTGATTAGCACAGCATACGCCAGCCTGGATGCGCTACCACGTGGCGCGACCATTGGTACGGCAAGCCTGCGCCGTCAATCACAATTATTAGCCGTTCGTCCCGATTTACATATTTTACCCTTGCGGGGCAACATTCACACACGCATCAGCAAATTAGATGCAGGCGAATTTGATGCTATTATTCTAGCCAGAGCGGGGATTGAGCGCATGGCAATGCACGCCATTATCAAAGAAACGATTAGCGATAGCATCATGTTACCTGCCTGCGGACAAGGCGCATTAGGTATTGAATGCCGAATGGATGATGAAGAAATACAGCACTATATCGCACCATTAAACGACTCACTCTCTGCACTTTGTGTGCAGAGTGAACGGCATGTCAATGCCTTGTTGGGCGGTAACTGCCACGTTCCACTTGCCGTCTTTTGTAAACCATTGGCAGGCTCACAGCTCCTGCTACGAGCCGTTGTCGCAACCACGGATGGCAAAACCATCATTCGCGATAGCCAATCAGGTCATCAGCATCAAGCAATGACCTTAGCGAACCAGTGCGCGCAGGCTTTATTGGCAAACGGTGCGGACAAACTGCTTGCCAGTGCAATGCCATGAGCGCAAATAAACTCAATGGGTTACGCGTACTCAATACTCGCCCGCTCGAACAAGGCCAGGCACTCAGTCGAGCTATCAACAGCGCTGGGGGCATAGCCATTGATTTCCCAACCATTTTAATTGAAGCAACCCACCCCAATTGGCTCCGTCACATGCCTGAATTAACGCAGATCAATCAGGCTATCTTTATCAGTACCAATGCGGTCCATTATTTTTTCAATACGTTGGAAAAACACAACATCGACTGGCCAAATAACATACAAATAACGGCCGTCGGGCATGCCACCGCTGAGGCGTTATCAACACGAGGCTTCACGAGTCACCATATCCCAGCTATCGCTGACAGCGAACATTTATTGGCGCTCAAGTCACTCCAACAAATACAACAACAAACTATCTTATTAATAAAGGGCGTGGGGGGCCGGCCCGTTATTGCTGAAACACTACACACTCGTGATGCTTATTTGATTCCTTTATCCGTCTACCGGCGTGTTTTACCAACCATGTCGGAGCAATATATCAATTCATTGTGGCATGATGATGCTGTGGATATTATACTGTTCACAAGCCAGCAAACAATGAACAATTTATTTACTTTATTTGGCAAAGAAGCAAGCACTTGGATTTGCAGTAAACCCTGCTTGGTTATTAGCACGCGCTTAGAGAAAGAAGCCGCCTTATTGGGCATGCGCACTATTATCACCAGCAGCTATGATAAAATTTTGGACACACTTCGAGGGATTTATACATGACAAACAGCAATGATGCACAAACCAGCTCGAAACATGCTGTTCATACCGTAAAAAGTCGACGGATTTCATCGATCTTGTTAGCCTTTATTGCGATCGGCGCTATCGGTTATGCGCTTTATACTAATTATCAACTGCACCAACAGATTCAAATGCTGTCATTGGACGCGCAATCAATCAAACAACAACAAGCCGACGCCAACGATCACATTAATTTACTCCAGACAACCCTTCAGACATCAAATGATAAAGTGATTGCACTCGATAAAACACTGCAATCGGCTATGCAACAACGCTGGTATCAAGTAAACGATTGGCTCATGCTAAAGGCTCGTTACTACCTGGAGTTGGCAACCATCAATGCGAATTGGAGTAATGATGTTCATACCACGAGCGCACTTTTGCTGCAAGCCGACACCCTCCTTGCTAATCTTCACGATCAGCGATTATTTACTGTCCGGCAGAGCATTGCGAAAGAGATAATGCAACTCAATAGTGTATCCATTGTTGATATCGCAGGCCTATTGAGCCAAGTCGATGCGGCACAACACAGTATTGCCACGCTACCCATAAAAAACGCAGCCATCATCAGCAAGCAGGCTGACACAATGGATCGAAACAACCTAGCAACATCGTCAACCTGGCGCGATCGGTTAAAACAAAGCCTCAACCAATTGAAAAAATTGGTCATCATTCGTCATCACGATGAAGCCATTCAACCCTTGTTTACCACGGCTTATGAAACCATGCTGCGAGAAACCATTCGGCTCAATCTTCAAGCCGCTCAGTGGGCTGTTTTACAAAATAACCCAGCCGTATATCAATTATCGTTAACGCAAGCCATCGACAATATTAAAAGCGCATTTGATCTCGATGCAACGAGTACTCAGGTGCTCATGAACCAATTAAAACAACTGCAACAAATCCAAATTATTCAACAAAAAATCATTCCTGACGAATCATTGCCACTGCTCAATCGGCTCATTGATACGAAACAAGCACCCGATGGCAACATCAACACGCCCGTTGTGGGAGCCCCCTCATGATCATACGTTCTCTGTCTATTTTCGCACTATTACTCGCGTCTGTGTGGTTAGGGATACAATTACACAATGATCCAGGCTATCTATTAATAGCGATTAATCAATGGACCATCGAAACAACACTCTGGGTA
>CANJFK010000287.1 GCA_947473535.1 Legionellaceae bacterium
GTGTTTGCTTAATAATTGAATGTGATAGGTGCTCGTTGCTGTGCCTAATGTTGCCACGGCATTTAAAATGCCGTGTTGGGCTAGGGCAATGACATCCATATAGCCTTCGACGACTACGATATTCGTAATATTAGTTTGTTGTTGCAATAGTTGATGCAAGCCATATAGCTCGCGGTTTTTTTGAAAAATAACGGTTTCTGGTGAGTTGAGGTATTTTGGTTTTTGTTCTGCGTCGAGCGCTCGTCCACCAAAACCAATGATTCGCCCGTGTCGATCATGGATGGGGAACATGATGCGATGCCGGTAGCGATCGTACGTTTTACCATCATCTTTGGGAATGAGCATGCCGGTAGCAATGAGCTCATCTTTGCTTCGTTTAAATTGTGTCTCAAGCGTATGCCAGCCTGCTGGCGCGAACCCCAATTGATACAATCGTGCGACTTCGCCGCTAACTCCCCGTTGTTTTAAATAGTCGATTGCAGTTTGGCCTGCTGTTTTTAATGTTTGCTGATAAAACTGAGTGACTCGGAGCAGTAATTGGTACAGATTTAAGGATTGTTTGAGTTTTTCAGGTTGGCCATCACGTGGAACTTGCATGCCCGCGCGGGTTGCTAATGTTTCTATTGCATCAGGAAAATTTAAATGCAAATAATTCATGGTGAAACTAATAGCGTTACCACTGGCCCCGCATCCAAAGCAATGGTAAAACTGTTTTTTAGCGACGACATTGAACGAGGGCGTCTTTTCATTGTGAAACGGACAGCAAGCAGTATGGCTTGTACCACGTTGTTTTAGTGGCACGTAACTGTCGATGAATTCAACAATATCAGTGCGGTTTAGTAGTTCGTCAATAAATGGTCGTGGGATTAAACCTTGCATAGGATCGAGACTCAAATACTTAGGTCTAAGTTATTATTGCGCAGCCCTTAAGCCTAAAATCAGTTCGTCATTGTCAGCGCATCGAAACGACCCAGCGCTAAAATAGGACCTTATTACGAACACGATCCTTTAGCGTCAGTGGGTAACGCCGTTAGCGTTCGCAACGGCGCTAAAAAATCCTTGATTTAGCTAAGCTTCGCTTTAATCATCGCGCTGACTTTGCTCATGTCGGCACGTCCCTGCATCAATGGTTTTAGTTCGGCCATGACCTTGCCCATGTCGCTCATTTTTTGAGCGTCAGTGTGGTTCATTGCTTGTTCTATCATTTGAGAAATATCGGCATCGGATAGTGGTTCGGGAAGGTATTGACTGATAAGATCGAGTTCAAATTGCTCTTGATCAACCAAGTCGGTTCTACCAGCCGATTTAAATTGAGTAATTGATTCGTTACGTTGTTTTGCAAGTTTGTCTAATATGACCAACATGCGCGTATCATCAATGTCAATACGCTCATCGACTTCAATTTGTTTAATGGCAGCCGCGATAAGACGCAGCGCATCCAGTTTTTTCTGATCCCTGGCGCGCATGGCGTCTTTAAGATCGTTAATGATCTGATCTTTCATGTTCATGATCATTTACGATGACGTTTAACAGTACGACCCGTTGTGGTGTCACGTGACAACTTTTTCAAATGGCGTTTCACTGCAGCTGCTTGTTTACGTTTACGTTCGGCAGTGGGTTTTTCATAAAACTCACGACGACGCAATTCGGTTAATAAGCCTGCTTTTTCACAGGAACGTTTAAATCGACGCAGTGCGTACTCTGGATTTTCGCCTTCTTTCACGCGAACGGTGGGCATTCAGTAGTCCTTGGTTATATTTATCACAATAGGGTGGCAATTCTAATGCCACAGTCTTCAGCCGTCAAGTGAATATTTACATTGACAATCATTTTGTGATTAATTAATGTCCTGCGAAGTATCAAAATAAATTTGGAGTGTCATGCTCGTACTAGGTATCGAATCATCTTGTGATGAAACTGGGGTGGCTATTTATAGTGCGGAACTTGGTCTTTTAGCGCACGCGCTCTACTCTCAAATTCCAATTCATCGGCAATTTGGTGGTGTTGTACCCGAATTGGCCTCACGGGATCATGTTAAATACCTGGTGCCCTTGGTTGATGACGCATTAAAACAAGCTCATGTGGCTAAAACAGATTTAGATGCTATTGCATACACGGCTGGACCGGGATTAATAGGTGCGTTGTTAACGGGCGCGTGTTTTGCTAAAAGTTTGGCGTTCGCGCTCAACATTCCGGCGATAGCGGTGCATCATTTGGAAGCGCATATGTTGGCTGCAAAACTTGATTCTCCTGAGCTTGACTTTCCGTTTATTGTTTTATTAGTGTCTGGCGGCCATACCCAACTGCTTGAGGCGCGCGCTTTGGGTGATTATCAATTATTAGGTGATACGTTGGATGATGCGGTGGGCGAAGCGTTTGATAAAACGGCAAAGCTGATGGGATTAGCCTATCCCGGGGGTGCCGAACTTGCAAAACTTGCCGACGAAGCCACTCAAGACCGAGCATTACCATCCTTTCCTCGCCCTATGACCGATCGGCCCGGCTTGGATTTTAGTTTTAGTGGGCTTAAAACGCATGCGTTAACCGTCTGGAATAATTGTTCTAAGGATGTTTTGGCTCGCGCTGCCATTGCCAAAGCGTTTCAAGACGCTGTAGTTGATACGTTGGTTATCAAATGCCGGCGGGCGATGAAGCAAACAGGGGGGAAACGTTTGGTTGTAGCGGGTGGTGTGGGCGCCAATAATGCGTTGCGTGTCGCTCTGGCAGGGCTTCTGGCGGAGCTTCAAGGGGACGTTTATTTTCCGCGATTAGAATATTGTACAGACAATGGCGCGATGGTGGCGTACGCTGGTTGTCTTCATTTGTTAGATGGAAAACAAGATGCAACGCTGTCCATTGAGGTTAAAGCGCGTTGGCCCTTGGGGCATTAATTCGAGCTAGATCATTAGGGTCTGTTGACAATTCAGATTTCGACGTCCCAGGACTTGTCCCTGTATCTTCTACACAAGTGAAAATTGTTGTAACTTCTACGCATGTAATTTAACTCGAGTAGTAGAACAATGATAACGGACGCAGAGGAATGGGCAACTGAAATTTTCAAGGACAGTAACTTAGGTGATCCACGCCGAACGAAAAGA
>CANJFK010000288.1 GCA_947473535.1 Legionellaceae bacterium
ATCACGGAATAATTAATTTAATGTTTTATTCTACCTGTTTAAAATCGCTTCTATTGCTAGCAGTTACATCAGGTGGGTAACGATCGTTACAAGCCTATTTAGAATTGTCGTTCGCATGGGATACCATCGTGATCACCATCCATTTTAGTACCAGGGCAATTGTGCAGATAAAAGTAGCTTCTTCATATGCCATGTTCAAAATCCATATATTTAATTCTGACAGTTATCAGTTTCTAGATTTAGGGATTATTATGCATTCATCGAGTTGAAACTACTCATTGTCGAATACTATCGCAGACATGACTGGATTTATCGTTAGAGTTACCTGGGGATCTGCGGCACCTAGGATCGATAAAAACTGTAATTCAGTAATTATTCATGTTTGTAGAATATATTAATTGATGGTCAAGAGACACGTTGTTTCAAAGCCAAGCAATTTTATTTTTGGTCTAATTAAGGTTGGTCTATGAAACAATTTAAATGGTTAGTTTTGTTTTTATGCTTTTTTTTTACGCATCCTGTTTATGCTCTACGATGTAAGTCTTCCCTAGTCGATATAGGCGACATTAAAGAAGATGTTATTGCAATATGTGGCGAACCAAAATCAATAGATACCCATATTGAGAGAAGAACTATCGTTAACTCTGTCGGTCAATCTCGGTTTAATGGAAATACTGCGATCGTATTTCCCCGTACTTATGTTAATCAAGGACTGCAACAATATACTGAAATAGATGTGGTGGTTGAAGAATGGATATATCATTTTGGTCACTCCCAGTTTCAGCAATATTTACGTTTTGAAAATGGCAGACTAACTGACGTAGAAAGCCAAAGCCGAAAGCATTAAGAGTAGCAGGTAAAATCCTATGGTGCGTTACGTACCTTTATGCATAATAACCCATATATGGGTTTGTTAATCAATGGTTTCTTTGTACATTAACTACCGGCAGAAACTCGATAATTGCCGCTTTTCTTTAGCCATATGTTTGCAATATATCAAGATTAACATCCACTCAATTCAATGAACTGTAATGGCAAGATCTTCCTTCTACTGTTTTTGAACTGTTTCTTAATGACCAACAACAGTTTTGGAAAAGTTAGTTACAACCCAACAACTAACTGTTCGGGGATAATCCACGATTAGTCTTTAACATATCATATGCCACACCCCTCTGCCCAAACAGTGGCCAATGACCTAATGCGCAATGCCTGCAGAGAACTACCAAATAGACTCGAATTGATTGATAGACCGGCAAACAAATGGTCATGTAATGGGCGACTGAAATCAGGATGGGTATAGAACAGATTACCGCATATATTAACTTTATAAATCGATGTGATCATTTTACTGCAACACCCATAGATAATTCTTCTGATGATGGCAATTCACCATCTACAGAATGGCATTCGGTGATCCTACCAGGAAGATTTGGGATGATACTGGGAATTTTGTCTAATAAATTGAAATACCACGATAAATGCCATCGATATGCCACCAAAATCCAGCCATACAGCCCCCGCCACGCATAGATACAATAAATCTTATAAAGTGCCAGGATTGGCCAAAATTAGCCGCTCTATTGGCCTGATATCCTACTTATTCAGACTAAAAATAATATTGAATATCTTTGCCATTCTGCTGGAGTTGGGTTGCCTGAGTAGAAATATGGCTGTCTATAAATGAATTGGGAGCCCTCAAAACGGCATTGATATTTTTCTATTTTAAATTAAATACAATAGAACCATTTATTTAATTATTAAATATAAATAAATGACATAGTTATATTATGAATTGTCTCCTTAAGTTCTATGTAGCATAATAACGCAACATTAAAATCACATTAAAATATTATGACTATAAAAAAAATATCATTGTTATTGACCCTAGGTCTCGGTGCTACTCAGCTTTCTGTTACTGAAGCAGCCCCAGCTCCGGTGCCTTGTTCTTCTAACCCCTGCATTAGTCAAACCAACAGCCCTACAACTAAAGGTGATGATATTGGCTATGGTGGCCTAAAATGGACAATGGGAGCTGGTTGGATTCCGGAAGTTGTAGCGGGATATCGTCATGCCGAAGTTAGTACCAATGGTGATACACAAGGTGCCGATATCTCAATTGCATTCAAAGTAAATCCTGCACTACCATTGAATGAAATCATTCAACCCGGTAAGTTACGTGCAAAATATTTTAACGGAATAGACTTTTTGCAAGGAGAAATGGGTGGTGGCTATGACTTCGCCAAAAAAGGTGTGTTTGTTGGTATTGGTGCACAAGGTCCCTATGTTAATGCCGGTGTGGATTATAACTTATCTACCAACTCACCATTTTCAACATTCTTGATGTTCAATTCCTTGGGTATATATAATCGGCCACATAGAACAACTACTACACTTACTTGCGCTCCCAATAGAGTTTTGGATGCAAATAACCAGTGTATTGATCCCAATTCTGGTTAAATAACTCTGAATGCTCTGCCTCATCTTTCACATGTATTAACACATAGTGATCAATGCCATTTGGTAGGCAAGACAACAGATCCATAAACAATCTATTTGTTGTCTTGCCTTCGGTATATTGTTTCGAAGCTGGATGAATAATATCAAATGGCATTCAGAGGCCCTATGAAGAGAATTGCCAATACAATACATACCACGGCAAAGCCCCTTCAATATCACTTCAATACCCGTCCTTCAGTATCCCTGGAAATGCCCCTCTGAACAAGAATTGCAAAAGGAAACATACAGAAGAGAATATGTTGTATCCCGACCCAATCATTCGGAAGAAATGCACTGCCCCCAATCATTTCTATGTACCTCAGAAATATTTCCCTTTAATACTGAATGGTATTTGTTTGCCATTTTGGGGGGATTGCGATATTCACATGATTCTTGTGCCGGTGTATATGGGTATTTGTGATGGTGATGTGTGATGGCGTATGCCGGACATCTCCGGTGGGTTCTGATGAGAAGGGTATATGAAGTCTATTTCAGTAGGAGTGTGGTCAAGGCCAGGAATGCCCTGCTCAAAGTTGACCGTAAATATTTGCATCTAATTATGTACACTTCCTATATATAATAGGAGAAAGG
>CANJFK010000289.1 GCA_947473535.1 Legionellaceae bacterium
GGTCCTGATTTTGCTTGTCCTGATTTTGCTTGTCTTGATTTTGCTTGTCCTGATTTTGCTTGTCCTGATTTTGCTTGTCCTGATTTTGCTTGTCTTGATTTTGCTTGTCTTGATTTTGCTTGTCTTGATTTGGCTTGTCTTGATTTGGCTTGTCTTGATTTTGATTTTGATTTTGTTTCTGTTTCTGTTTCTGTTTCTTAAGTAATTTTTCAATTAACTCGCGGTTATATAACGCATCTTGATGATTTTTATTTTTAGCCAACACATTATCATACGCTTTAATTGCTTGCTCGTATTCCCCCAGATGGGCTAACGCATTGCCTTGATTGTAAGGATCATTCAATGATTGGTAGATCTGTGCTGCCTGTTTATAGTCACCTGAACGAAACGCTGCGGCGGCCCGCCAATCATCTCGCTCGAACGTATCTTTTGCTCGAGCAAATTGCCCTGCCTCCATCATCACCTGTGCTTGATGATTTTTAGTCACCCACAGATCCTGCCACCCCCATGCATAAGCTTGCTGAGTCAATCCCAACAACAAGATACTGCGCGCGACACATAGCGTAAAATTCACGTGTTAATCCTCTGCAACCAGCCGCGGCGAAATCCCGGTAACAACAACAGTAACGCTGGAATCAAAAAATAGCGTCCCTGATCTCGCCAAACAGGAATGTCATTTTGCAAACTTGCTTCATACTGCTGTGCGCCATGAGTACGGGTCAACCATCGATCTAAAGGTTTCGATGTATCGCTAAAAGGAACCAATAATCCTTGGCCTTCATTCGCTAAACGCGCAAACATTGGATCTTGCGATTGATTTCGACGTACTGGCATAACCGATGTATAAATCCCATCACGCGCAAGCGCTCGTGCTGTATCAATGGCAGCCATGGAAGGGCTTTGTGCCATAAAAACTAAAATTTGCCCGGATCTTGAACCTGACTGAATAATTAATCGTTTGGCTTGCTCTAAAGCACGCTCCAGTCGAGAGCCATCGACAGGCATGATATCCGGTGTGAGCGAGGACAAAAGCTCATCGATCGTTTGTCCATCATCAGTAAGCGGTGAGACAACAAAAGGCTCCTCGGTATAAACGACCAAGCCAAATTGTCCTGTATCTCGATGCAATAATAGATCATGCAACTTAAACTTGGCACGACTTAATCTATCTGGCGATAAATCACGCGCTTTCATTGCCTCCGACATATCTAACACCAGTACACGTGGTTGTATTTGTTGATAAATAGGCACAGGTAATCGAGACCAAGTGGGTCCAGATAGACTAACAATCATCATCAAGGCGCTCACGAAGAGAAGCATCAACGGCAGCAGGCGTTTACTACGACCATTCATTTTGATGAGATAGGGCAACAAATGGCTGTCACAGGCGGATTTCCAAGCATGCATGACGGGTTCCTGTCGAAGAATCCCCCACACTAACAAAAGCAATGGCAACACAGCAAACAACCATAGTGGTCTAATAAAATGAAATGAGGTTATCACACCCAAACCTCCCGCCTTAAAATCCCTCCCCGATCCGCAAGCAGATAAAAAAACAACACCACTGCGAGAGACAAAGGCCAAGGATAATACTCATGTTGCGGTCTCACTGTTGCTTGCTCTTGCGATACCCTTGCCATGCGATTAATGCTTTGGTAAATGCGTTGTAACGATTGCATATCCGTGGCACGAAAATAACGGCCTCCAGTCATTTTCGCCACGGACTTCAGCGTCTCCTCATCGAGATCCGCACCGCCATTCATGCTCATAAACATTCCACCAAAGGTTTGAGGATCCGTTTCTGAGTTCAACCCGATGGTGTAAACTTTGATACCATCAGCACGGGCCAATTCAGCTGCTTTTAACGGCGCAAGCACGCCTGAATTATTGACGCCATCCGTTAGCAAAATAATCATCCGACCCGCCGCGGGCACATTTTGCAACCGCTTTACAGCAAGACCCAACGCATCACCGATGGAGGTTGTTTGACCAGCCAAACCAACCGTCGCGTCATTAAGACGCATCAACACGCTGTGACGATCATAAGTGAGTGGCGTCAACAAATACGCCCGCTCTCCAAATAAGATCAAACCAATTTTATCGCTCGTACGGTCCTGGACAAATTGCTCTGCCGCTCGCTTAACCACGGCTAAACGGGTTGTAGGTTGTCCATGCATGACCATGTCATTCACATCCATGCTGGGCGAAATATCTAGCGCCAACATAATATTATACCCTTCCCGAGCCAAAGGACGAGGCGCTCCAACCCAACGCGGACCAGCAAGCGCCAATAATAATAAAAACCAAATGAGGAGTAACAACGTAATTTTTGTTTGCTTGGTAAATTTACGTTTTTCCTGATCGACAATGCCAACCATCGCATTGAAAAAGGGGACTTTTAATGCGGCGGACAACTGCAATGACACGCGCGGCAATAAAAACCAAATCAACACGGGCAACGGTAACACCACTAGAATCCAGGGTAACGCTAATTGAAACACGGCTTCCCCCGTTGTTTAATCCAAGTGCGCGCCATGCTAAACAGCACGTTCAGATCATGCTCTTTTGTTGCGTGATAAGGAAGCTCAAGCAACGCTATTCGTACCAAACTAAAGTCCATATTGATCGATGTTTCGTCTAAAAAGGCAATCCATTCATCACCCCGCAAACCCGCCACTTTCGTTCTAGGGTAATACGCCAGCGCGACTCGCTTTAATAATTCCGATAAGCGAGCACTGGTTAACTGGGTGTTTATATGAGGTCGATACTGTTGTTGATAGGCCGACAATAAACGCAGGGCCTCACGTTTTGCTTGTCCATTTGAATAACAACGATGCAGCCACATCAGCAGAGCGACCAAGCCCATCATTAAACAAAATGCCAGTAAATACCAACCTGGCGCTAATGGCCACCATCCGATAGGATCAGGCAAATGAATTGCTCGCAATGGTGCCAATTCCTGCGAATTAACCACTCGACCTCCGCGGAAAAGTTTGCCGTACTAACGTCGGCAGATTGGTTTCTGCAGTGACTTGTA
>CANJFK010000290.1 GCA_947473535.1 Legionellaceae bacterium
CTGGGTATTCCTGCGAACGTGATCACCGATTATCGCCTAGTGTGATCACCTAATATTCCGTTGTTTTTGCAAGCGAAGAAATTATCTCAGAGTGATCACGATGAAGCAATTTCTTTTTTTCTCATAGACTCCCCGTTTAGCTCTATTCGATGTGCATTTTCAGAGATGCGATCGAGTATGGCATCAGCGATGGTTGGCTCACCTAAATACTCATGCCATTTGGCCACAGGAAACTGACTTGTGATGATTGTCGATTTTAGTTGATACCGATCTTCGATGAGATTAAACAAATCGTGGCGTTGTTCTGCATTGATTGCCGTTAATCCAAAGTCATCTAGAATCAGTACATCGTCCTTGTGTAATTGCGTCATCAATTTCGCATAACTTCCATCGGCATGTGAGATCGTCATCTCTTCTAAAAATCGCGTGAGCAGTAAGTAGCGGACCTTATAACCTAAACGACAAGCTTGGTTTCCGATGGCGCATGAAAGGTATGTTTTACCGCAGCCGGTCGGGCCGGTTATGAGTAAATTTTGATGATGACGAATAAAATCACATTTAGCCAGTGCCATCACTTTTGCCTTTTCTAACCCACGCTTATTTTTGTAACAAACATCCTCAATGGCTGCAGACTGCCTGAGCTTGGCCCGTCGCTGTAACGTTTGAACACGATTGTTGTCCTTCCTCAGTACTTCGCGGTCCAACAAAAGGCTTAGTCGCTCTTCAAAGCTTAAATCAGCATGTCTTGGTTGGCTTTGTTGTTCACGAAAAGCCTCCTGCATGCCGGTCATTTTGAGCTGCCTCATTTGTTCTAATAGGTTTTCGTTGTTCATGTTTTCTCCTGATTTTTTAAATTAAAAAATTGTTGTTGTGCCTGTGAATATCGTGCGTCAACGCGGAGCGTTGTCCACATATTCATAGGCTCAGTGGTAATACTGAGAGCCCCTGATGTTGTCATGCGTTAAGCCATGTAGGTTCACGTTACGTGATGCAGGGCTTTTGGTTCCTTGATCAAGGTTATTTTCTAGGATGGATAACACACTTTTACGGCCGTACGCCCCTTGATGAACACCGTAGGCACAGGCTTGCTCCAGACGGCTATCTCCGTAGCGTTTAGCTAGTTTCAAAATACCAAGGCAGGAGCGGTAAGCCTGTTCGGGGTGAGGTTTTTCATCAAAAATTCTTTTTACGACAATCTGTGTGCAAACACCTATTTGCGTTGCCCATCGCAAATACCGTTCTTTTGATTGCTCGGTATGTATGCGGTGTCTTTTAGGCATGTGATGAGCAATCGTGGACTGTTGACCTGCTATGTTTGAATAGAGGTGCATTGCGATGCGTTCTCCTTCGAAATAACATTCAACGGTATGCTGGTTGAACCATAAATCGATGAGCTCACCACAGTGCTTATGGGGCACGCTGTAATAATGCCCATTCAACACGACGTGATAATCAATGCCTGCGCGGGCTGCTTTGTACTGTCTGTAATAATACGCTTCTTGTGGTAAATCTTTTAACTCAGCCTTATCCATCTCGACGAAGGCTGAGGCGCGACAACCTGGTAATTTTTGGAATGGCTTCTGATTCAGTATCTTCAATAACTCTGCTATTGCTGTATTAAGCTCAGCAAGCCCTACAAAGGTTTGATGACGTAACCTGGCTAATATCCAACGTTGAGTCACTTGAACACCTGACTCAACCGAGGCTTTATCTTGAGGACGATAGGGTCTAGCTGGAAGTACAGCTGTGCCATAATATTCGATGAACTGAGCATACGTAGGGTTTGTGTCAGGCTCATATCGACATGATTTACTGATGGCTGAACGAAGGTTATCGGGAACCACAAGCGCAGGAACACCACCAAAAAACTCAAACATCCTTCGTTGAGATGCTAAAAAGTCAGGAAGCTGCTGAGACCAGGTGGCTTCGGCAAACGTGTACTTCGAAGCGCCCAAAACACCCACGAAAATTTCAGCAGCCCTGATGTCGTTTGTTTCGGGATCAATGATTTTGAACGTAACACCGCTGTAATCAATAAAAACCTTGTCTCCCGCCTTATGTGTCTGACGCAACGAGCGCTTTAGGCTTTGCTTATAAGCACGGTAGTGGTAACAGTAACGAGAGTAACTTAAGGGCCCTTCTTGTTCTGATTGATACTCCTCCCAAAGCAACTGCAATGTAACGCCTTTTCGGCTTAATTCTTGATGAGCCTTTGCAAAATCAATTAAATCGAGTGCCTTGCTTAGGTTAGCTTGAACGGTTCTCGGCTTTAAAATTTCGAGTAAAGCGGATTCGTCCATCCCTTCAGGAAGAGGCCATGAAAGATTTTTTTCCAAGGCTCGATTGATGTACTTGATAACCACACCAACCGACAAACTAAGGCTTTTTGCTATTTGGCGCCTACTTAATTTTGACTCAAAGTGAAGGCGAAGTACTTGTATTAATTTACGCATAGATGTTCCTTTTGCTGACATTTTTGCTCTCCTATTAAACAGGGTAGTTTAACAGGTGCTAATGCTTGCAAAAGCCACGGCCCATCTGGAGTGGTGGCACCGTGATCACCTATTCCTGTTTTTTAGGGAAAAGTGATCACGATCAGGCGATAATAGGTGATCACGATCAAACGAGAATCACTGATCACGGTAGAACAAGAATGAGTGATCACGATAGGCAAGAATACCCAAATACCTCACGATCATCACTTCCCCCATATCAACGATTGGCTTTCGGCATTGGATAATAATCTTAACGTACCAGATCATTATCTACATAAAGCAAGACGGCTACGTGATGAGTTATTGATGACAGCTTCAGCACCTGTTTTGCTTCATGGTGACTTACATCACGATAATATTTTACAACATAATGATGATTGGATCGCAATCGATCCCAAAGGCGTGATTGGTGATCCAGCTTATGAAGTAGCAGCCTTTATTCGCAATCCTATACCAGAACTGCTGGCGCATAATAATGCGCCCCATATTATTGATAGCCGTATCACTCAGTTTTCCGCAATCCTTAAATTATCAGAGCA
>CANJFK010000291.1 GCA_947473535.1 Legionellaceae bacterium
CTTGTTTTAGCCGCTGGGCTTGATTGGCGTCAGGTCTCCGTTTTACGCACTTATGCAAAGTATTTTAAACAAATCGGTTTTATTTTTAGCCAGGAATATATTGAAACAGCATTAAATAATAATCCATCCATAGCGAAAAAATTGGTTCAACTATTTGAATTACGTTTTCAATTAGAAACATCTGAGCTTCGAATGACACATTTTGATGCGTTATTGGCAGAAATTTTGGTTGATTTGGATGATGTAGCTAATCTCGATGAAGATAAAATCATTAGACAATACGTACAAGCAATCTCAGCAACATTACGTACTAATTATTACCAAAAAAATGCAGCAGGCAAATATAGTAATTACATTTCGCTTAAATTAAATAGCAAAGTTATCGCTGGCGTACCTCGCCCTCATCCGATGTTTGAGATTTTTGTCTATTCCCCACGATTTGAAGCAGTGCATTTGCGTTGCAGTAAAGTTGCTCGGGGTGGCCTGCGTTGGTCTGATCGTAGAGAAGATTTCCGCACAGAAATATTAGGCTTAATGAAAGCACAACAAGTAAAAAATGCTGTGATCGTTCCTAGTGGTGCGAAAGGTGGTTTTGTTGCCAAACAACTACCCGTGAACGCCACGCGAGAGGAAGTCCTCGCCGAAGGGGTAAGTTGTTATAAAGAATTTATTCGCGGTTTACTTGATATTACTGATAATTATCGTGATGGCGTCTTGATCAAACCTACTAGCGTGATTTGTTATGATGAAGATGATCCTTATTTGGTGGTTGCGGCAGATAAAGGTACTGCTACTTTCTCTGATATAGCGAATGAGATTTCTTTAGAATATGGATTTTGGCTAGGTGATGCTTTTGCATCTGGTGGTTCTATTGGTTATGACCATAAAAAAATGGGCATTACAGCAAAAGGGGCTTGGGAATCCGTTAAACGCCATTTTTATGAAATGGGTATCGATATCAATACCACTGATTTTTCGGTTGTTGGTATTGGTGATATGGCTGGGGATGTGTTTGGTAATGGCATGTTGCTATCGCAACATATTAAGCTGATTGCCGCATTTAATCACCAGCATATTTTTATTGATCCTGCACCGGATTCTAAAACCAGTTTCAATGAGCGTGAACGTCTGTTCAATTTACCGCGTTCAACCTGGGCCGATTATGATAAAAAATTAATTTCAAAAGGTGGTGGCGTTTTTAATCGCAATGCTAAATCCATCATTATTAGTAAAGAAATGAAACATCTTTTTGGCATTAAACTGGCAGCGATAGAACCGAATGAACTGATCAAACTTGTTTTAAAAGCAAAAGTCGATTTATTGTGGAGTGCCGGTATTGGTACTTTTGTTAAATCACAATCTGAAACAAACCTTGATGCGGGCGATAGGAGCAATGATTTGATCCGTATTAACGGCAAACAGTTGCGTTGCAAGTCTGTTGTGGAAGGTGGGAATTTAGGCCTCACGCAGTTAGGACGCGTTGAGTATGCTGTCAATGGTGGTTTGATCTATACTGATTTTATTGATAATTCAGCGGGTGTAAGTTGTTCTGATAAAGAAGTAAATATTAAAATTTTGTTGAATAGAATTGTAACCGCGGGTGACTTAACACCTAAACAACGTAATGAATTATTGAGTGAGATGACAGAAGAGGTTTCGCGGTTGGTTTTGCGTGAAAATTATTTACAAACAAAAGCAATTAGTTTGGCCGCAACGCAAGCTGTGCGTACCGTAGAATTGCATAGCCGTTACATGAACGAGCTGGAGCGGTTGAATAAATTAGATAGAAACCTTGAGTTTTTGCCCGATGAAAAAACGTTAATAGAACGTAAATTACTTGGTAAAGGGCTTAGCAGCCCTGAAATATCCGTTTTGTTATGTTACAGTAAAATTATTTTAAAGGAGGCGATTCTTGCTTCTGATGTACCAGAAGATCCTTATTTAAAGCAATTTTTGCTCAGCTCATTCCCTCAACCACTGCAAGATCGCTTTGCTATGCAGATGCAACATCATCCGTTAAAACGAGAAATCATTGCGACAAAAATTAGCAATATTATCATTAATGAGATGGGTTTTGGTTTTGTCTATCGTCTTCAAGATGAAACGGGAGCGCCAATTTCATCAATAGTGCGTGCATACATTATTACGAGAAGCGTGCTGGACATGAACCATATATGGAGGCAAATTGAAGGCTTAGATAACCAAATTGATGCGCAAAAGCAAAGCGAGATTATGACAACTTACGTTCGTTTGCTTAGACGACTTTCTCGATGGTTTTTGCGTAGTCAGCGTATGAAGTTAGATATCACTAAGACTGTTAAACAATATCAGCCTGGATTATTAGAACTAAAAAAAATCATACCCACCGTCCTAGGTGAACGATTCCGAGTTCAATTTGCTCTTCATGTGGATGAGTACAAAGATATGGGCATTCCAGCGCCGCTAGCGTTAGAGCTAACGAGGGCTCGAGGCTTGTTTGCAGCGACAGATATCATAGATGTTGCACAAAAGCAGGACATTGACATGGTCGCTGCCGCTGAGGCGTATTTTGGTATCGGTGAGTTTCTTGAGTTAGAGTGGATACGCACGCAAATTATTGCTCATCCAGCGGATAATCATTGGGAAGCGTTGTCCAGAGAGGCGCTGCGTGACGATCTGGATTGGCAGCAACGTCAATTAACAGCTAGCATCGTGTCTTGCATTAGCAAAAAACAGAATTTTGCTACATGCTTAGAGGTTTGGTCTAAAGGGCATGCTGAATTAATCAATCGATGGCATATTGTTCTGACTAATTTGCGATCGAGTAGCGCATTAAATTACACTATGTTTTTTGTAGCTATTCGAGAGTTGTTGGATTTGACACAGACAACCATCCAGATGTCAGAAAATCGTAATGTCTTGCAAGAGGCTTAGCAGTCAAGGCTGGCTTTGGAGGGATTAAACCATCGCTTTTCAATAATAATCGAATAAGGACATCAATGTTAAATCAAAAAAAGGATATTACTACCTATTCAACGGGCTCTAAAATATTTC
>CANJFK010000292.1 GCA_947473535.1 Legionellaceae bacterium
GTTTTAAATGTGAAGTATCAGAGCCAATTCTGACCACACGGGAATCATCATCCGCAACAGTATCGATCGGCATCGCAATAATTGTAACTACCCAACCTGCGGCCTCAAGACTATTGGCTCCCAATAAAATTCTGCGGTCAATCTGACGATCGGCAGTAAGCATTACCACTGATCGGTCATTTTTTAAATTGTTAGACATTAGGTTTCATGTCA
Source organism: Legionellaceae bacterium (assembly GCA_947473535.1). Taxonomy (GTDB): domain Bacteria; phylum Pseudomonadota; class Gammaproteobacteria; order Legionellales; family Legionellaceae; genus CANJFK01. The sequence continues at coordinate 214 of CANJFK010000292.1, forward strand.
CCATCGATATAGATACGATGCCATAGCTCCAAACATAGCAACCCCCAGACGACGCGACCGAATTCGTGTTCACTTTTAAGAGCCCCCTCAATAGCTGCAATGTTGTAGATGCCCCGTTGCCGAACTCGATCTGAAAGCAAAATATCGCGTACAAAATCCTTAGCCACCCCATTGGTCCACTGGGTTAACGGTGTTGGAAAACCCATTTTATCCTTACGCTCAAATATTTGCGCAGGCACTTTGTTACGTACGGCCTCTTTGAACAGGTGCTTCATACGCCCCCCGGAAAACTTGATGTTGGGAGGGATATGCGCCATGAACTCCACAATTCGATGATCCAGCAACGGCACACGCGACTCGATGGATGCTGCCATGCTGGTTCGATCCTCCACATGCAACAGTGCCGGCAGCGAACCTTTAAGGTCGAAGTGCGTCATTCTGTTAATCATTGAATGGAGACCGTCACGATTGAATATCTTCTGGAAAGACTCAATCGGCGAGTACCCACCTTCAAAAACGCCATCAGAAAAGAGACGCGATATACCTTCACTTCGGTCAATAAGCTTAAAGTAGCGCTGATCCGGCGAATCAAATAAGCCCTTTCGCCAAAACCCCTGCAACATAGGTTTATAAGTTTTTAGCAAGGGCAAATTTGGCACAATCGATTCAAGTGTAACTGCATAAGGGTTTTGATGGGCTGTCTCAAAAATCGTACCAGACAAACACTTTTCGAGGTACGCCACAAGGTAACGTGCATAACCGATAAATAACTCATCACCACCTTGCCCTCCCAAAACCACCTTAACATGCTGTGCGGCAAGCTTTGAGACGTAGTATTGTGGAATCACGCCAGGCCCTGCCAACGGTTCATCCATGTAATACATCAAACGCGGAAGCACATCAGACAATTCAGAACCCGGGATGTAAATTTCGTGATAATCAGTATCAGCAAAAGCGGCTACTGATTTAGCATAACCTGTCTCGTCAAACTGTGGCCCTTCAGAAAAAGCACCGGTAAAGGTCTTGATCCGTTCGCCCTTAAGCAAATCAGCAGCCAAGCAGACTATAGCACTTGAGTCCAGACCTCCTGACAGATGCGCCCCCAGCGGTACATCGGCACGTAAGTGCATACGGGTTGAATCTTCAATCAAGCTTGCAAGATTATCAATAAACCACTTTTCATTATGCGTGTCGTCAATATCATAGTTAACATCCCAAAACTGCCGGGTTGTAACCGAAAGTTTTTCTTGCCCCAATTGGGCCACCAGACAATATCCCGGCTCAAGTTTTTTGATGCCATTAAACAATGTCTTGTCATCTAAACAAAACTGAAAGGTCAGGTAATCCTGAAGACCTGCTGGATTAGACTCTGCCTTGACCAGACCTGACGCCAAAATAGCCTTGATCTCCGAGGCAAAGATGAGTGCTTCGCCATCAAAATAATAATAAAAGGGTTTGATGCCTACGCGATCTCTGGCGCAAAAGAGTCGGTTTTTTGCCTTGTCCCAAATCGCAAAAGCAAACATCCCCAGAAATCGATCAACACAAGCCTCTCCCCACTCCCGATAAGCATAAAGCAATACTTCGGTATCGGAATAGGCATGGATTGGGTGCCCCTTAGCGATCAGCTCCCGTCTGAGTTCCAGGTAGTTGTAAATAGCACCATTGAAAACCACTGTTAGTTGACCGTCTTGCGTGGTCATCGGCTGCTTACCATGTTCGGGGTCGATGATTGCAAGACGACGATGGCCTAAAGCGACAGATTGCCCGGCATCAAAAAAGACACCTTCACCATCAGGACCACGATGCCTTATGGTATTTAGCATAAGTGACAATCGACCAGTTGATTCAATTTTAGATAATTGATTAGTTAATAATCCAACTAATCCACACATATTATTTTCCTGATTTGTGTTATTTGTGAACTTCTTGAAATCTCTAATCGTATGTTCATGAAGACTTTTCTTTGACAGTTGAAAATTAAGATAGGCAATTAAATAGCTAACTCAGTACCAAAACGACAACCGGATTTGTCGCAACAAAACACGCTGTTGCCCCGCCGAGTAATCACCAAACTCAATTTTTAGAGCTTTTACACCCATTGCATCTTTGAGGGGAATGTGACTGACTTTTGAATTCAATCCTTCAATTTCTGCCAAAACCTTTTCGGATTCTGCTTCCTTGATGTCCCATGCCATGACCTTTACTTTACCCGCATGATTTGTTTCACTTTCCCAGTCGAAATCGATTGAAGATAAATCGGCGGGACGGGACAGCTCCAATATAACAAATTGTCTAAAATTTTCTACTCCAGCAACGTAATTGTCATCAGGGTTACCATCCACCGCTGTTTCAAAACCATGCTCAGGATAAGTCGGTGAGGCTTCAACCACTGCTAGCTTGACTGTTGTTAAGGGGGTTATTACTGCATGTTCAACAGTAACAGAACTATTTGTTTGGCCCTGCAGGGGTTGCAAGCGGATTTGCCGCAACAAAACCCGCTCCTGCCCCGCATAATCGTCAAATTCAATTTTCAGGGTTTGAACGGCCATCGCATCTTTCAGGATTATCTGACTTGTTTTGGTATTCAACCCCTCAACTTGCGCTAAAACCCTATCGGGTTCGCTTGCATTGCCGCTCGAAGTAGTTACCCTTACCTTGTGTGCAAGATTTACATCGCTATCCCAATCGATCTGTACGCCAGACAAATCAGTAGGGCGGCTCAATTGCAATACCACAAAATGCTTATTGCCTTCAATGCCGGCAACATAATTGTCATTAGGATTCCCGTCTAACGCTGTTTCAAAACCATGCTCA
>CANJFK010000293.1 GCA_947473535.1 Legionellaceae bacterium
GTAAAAAATACCGATTCTTATGGAGAAGGATTGGACGTTGCTTCCATTGATTTGCCACCCGGAGGGCGACTTTTTCTCCGCTGGATTAGCAGTTGGCGACGTATGAAATGGCTCAATAAGCTGGGTGCTTATAAAGCTATGGCTTTGCTGGATGCGCAACCTGTCAAAATAGCGCCTGCGCTAGTGGCTATTGTTGGCACTGGACAATTTGCTGACAGGCTTGCAGCCGGTCAGCTAATGAACAAAGTCTGGATTGCTTTGAATGAGCAAGGTATTGCCGTGCAACCTTACTACGTGCTTGCCGATCAATTGCAACGCAGGCAAGCTTATCAGATACCCGGTTCACTTATTAGTCAAGCGGATGATTTATCAGCACAAACAATACAGCTTTTTCAGCTAGACGATGGCGAGGAGTTAGCTATGCTATTTCGCATTGGCTATCCTACAAGAACACCAGTAAAGTCGAAAAGACTACCGCTCGATAAGGTTTGTTCAAAGATGGGCGTCTGAAAAACTTGTGTCAGGTATATTTACACTTACAGAAATAAGCAGAAAAAAAACGTTAATTATTGAAATTAACTCATTGAATTTTATTGTATTTTAATAGATGGCATGCATTGTGCTTTTGAATAAAAGTGAATCTACTTACTTTTAGTAACTATTGCATCATACATTCTAAGGAGAACTTTATGCTTATAAAACGCACCATTTTTATCGCTTTGCTAGGCCTGTTCGGCCTGCCACAAGCACAAGCTATTACTTTGCCATCGGGAAGTTGCGGCTTATCTGGAAGTTGTTTGACTTACGGTGATTTCAATGTTTATTCATTGGCATTCTTGAGTGTTCAGGCAGGTTATGGAGCGCCAACAGCGAATACTCCTTATTACGTCCCGTCAGGAGTTGGACAAATCAACAATGGTGTGGTTTTTGGCACAGGATCTTCTGGAACAGCAAAACCGAATTTTTCAGGAATGAATGATGCTTATGAAACACCTTCAGGAACTGATGTCAGTTTTAGTACTAATGGCACAGATGTTGTAACAACTAATAATGCTGGATTCACACTCGCATCGCCAGCCATTGCACCAATAAGTAATCCAAATGGAACGTGGAATGCCGATATCAGTGCCTTGCATAATTTTTTGGCAGGTCCAAACGGTGGAGGTGACTTTATTCCTTACTTTAACTTGAATGAAACTAAAAATGGGGCGGATACCTTAGCAGGCATAGACTTGTTAATTTGGGTGCACATGTTTGTTGATAATGGAAAAAATAAAAATGATACAGAATATCAATCTAAAGATTTTTACTTGTGGGGTAACCCAATGGGCACAGGTAACCCAACTTTTAATCCTGATGGGCCAGATGCAAGTATTTTAAATGTTATTAATTCACCGTATGATCAAGCAGATTATGATAAACAGTGGGCCTATGTGCATGGAACCATCTGCGCCGATAACGCCACTGGTACAGTGCTGGGTTTTGGACCTTGTACTTCAGACCAAAAAAATGCGGGCGGTTCTGACATAGACCAGAATCTAGGCGCTAATAACGCAGCATTTGCTGTTTATAATAAAGAGCTTAACGACATTATTAAAGCTGATTCGAGTATATATACAGCGTTCCACATGGATTGGCGCATGTCCGCTGAAGATAATGGATACGAGCAAGGTTTTCTGGCGAATAATACAACATTAAGCGATATTCCACCGCCTCCACCGCCTGTCCCAGAGCCTTTTGCTTTAGCGTTATTGGGGCTTGGGTTATTGGGTATGTCTCGTAAATTATTAGTACGATAAGACATTAAATTAAATGACCTGACGCTTTAATAGCGTCAGGTTTTATTGTATCTATTTCACCGCTATTTTTTCGTTGTGGCAATCAATTGGCGTTTTGCCAACCATAAGGCCAAGCACTGTAGGGGGTTTTTATTGCCGCCTGGTCGCCATGTCTTGGCCATTTTATTTCCATAAGCATCAAAATGCAGACCCCAAGGGGCCGCCAATACTTTGCCACGCTTAAGCAGTATTTTTAACACTTGTGTAGCGGCAACGCCGGCACATAACTCGCAAGCCATGGGAGTGGAAGGCCCTTTATGGTTAAGTAAATCGACAGCAGATGGATCGACTAAATAACCACTCTGTAACATGGCAGGTGCTAAGCCTAGCAAAAAATGTAGGATTTTGTCGTTTTCAGTTTTACCTTTCAGTTGAAAATAATCTTCAAAACTCATTTGATGGGGTAAAAAGTTTAATAACGCAACACCCATACCTAAGGGTGCTGCGGTAATAGCTGGAATACCGTGTTCTGCGCAATAAGCAAATACTTTTTCTCTGGCATCAAAAGCAAAAAAATCCAGTCCGTCGACGTAGATATCCACATCTGTAAAAAATTCTGACAGGTTATCGGCATGGACACCAGCCGAGAATTTTTTAATAGTTAGGGTAGGGTTAATATCCAGCGCCATATCTGCCAATACATCGACTTTAGGTTGGTTGAGGTGTGAAAGAGTCGCGCCTACTTGGCGGTTGAAGTTGGGTAGTTCAAAACGGTCAAAATCAGAGAGATTAAAGTGACCGATACCTAAGCGAGTTAAGGTAAGTAAATGGCTGCCACCGACACCCCCCAAACCTCCAATGGCGATGCGCTTGGCTCTGAGCAGATCTTGTTCCTGAGGGGTTATCCAACCAATATTTCTTGAAAAAGCACTGTGGTAATCAAAGAACTTGTTAGGCATGGGGTTTTGGTCTCGTAGTTACTTTAAGTCGTGGTGCACCAATAATCTCTGTGGCGGTAAGCTTCTCAAGTTAAGCTGTTTGCTGGTTAAGTACATGTAGTCAATCCTGAGTAAGTTGTTCGTCAACGCTGTAATAAAGTGCTTTTAGCTCCGGTTTTAAAGCATCTACAAAAGTCGGTTCAATATAAAACAAGGCTCTTTGTCCATGATATTCCATGGTTTCACCCAGTTGTATAAAGTGGATACCTGATATTTTTAATAATCTCGCCAATCTGGTTTCCATCATAAC
>CANJFK010000294.1 GCA_947473535.1 Legionellaceae bacterium
AGCGTGAAATTGGGGAAAAAAGCGGCGCGGGCAACACCGATCGTCGCATTTGCCGCTTTCATCCGCTGAACTGCTGCGGCTATATCCGGTCGCTGCTCAAGGAGTATTGAAGGCAACTCAGGCGATAACGCGACAAATTTAACGGGCGTTTTGGATGGTGGCAAGTGAAAATTAGCTGGAATTTCCCCGACGATCACCGCAAGCGCATGTTCCAGTTTAGAGCGTTGTAAGCGAATGTTAATTGCCGCAGTCCTGGCACTCTCGAGCCGACTCACCGCCTGATCTTCGTCAAAGGCTGATACCGCACCACCCTTATGGAGTTGACGAACTAAATAAAGCGCGTGTTCATACGCTTTCACGATCCGGTCCAGTGCTACTTGCGCCGCGTCATCACCTCGCAATTGAAAATAGATAGACGCCAGTTCTGCGTGCAAACTTAAATCGATTGCCGCCAAATCAAACTGACTCGCACGTGCAGAATGCGCCGTTGCGGACACGGTATTACGAACCTGTCCCCAGGCATCAATTTCATACGATAAATAAGCTTGTAGCGTTAACGTATTATAAGTAAACGTGGACTGATTAAAACTATTCGCGACCTGACCCGAATTTTTTTGTCTTGATCCACCACCGTTGCCAAGCAACGTTGGATACAATTGCGACCGTGCCGCTTGGACGATAGCTCGCGATTCTTGAAACCGTGCATAAGCAAGTTTTAAGCTAGGGTTCCCACGCGTAAGTTGTTGTTCGAGTCCGTTCAAGGTCTCATCACTAAACACAGTCCACCAAGGACAATTTTTTCTTGCCGTTGCAAGCGTTGGTTTTGCCAGCACCCACGCGACTGATTCTTTATAATGGGCGGGGATAGGCATTGGTGGTTGCTGATAATGAGGTGCAAAAGAGCACGCGTTCAGGCAAAGCAATAATGCGGTCGGCAGTAGCTTTGAAAATAAGTGCTTCATGCTGTGCTTTTAACCGTCAAATCAGCGACTCGAACATGTTGACCCTGATAAAGTGAATCGTTAGGATTGATGATAATCCGCTCTCCCAGTTGAATACCACTATTAATTTGTACGTATTTACCAAAATCCGTCCCGATGATAATATTTTTTAAATCAACACGGTTATCTTTTTGAACAACCGCGACTTGCAAGCCTGCCGCTCGAAAAACCAAGGCATTAACAGGTACTATCATACTGTTTGGATAGCTTGAAATTGAAAAATAGACGACAGAATAGCTACCAGGCAATAATATGTCTCGTTTATTATCAACCTTAAACTCCGCTTGCATAGTCAATGTTATTGGATCAATTGCCCCGGCCGTTTTAAGCAGCTTGGCTGAAAATGTTTGTCCAGGATGCTCTGCAAATCGTAACGTAACGCGCATATCCGGTTTAATTCTAGTAGCGTACGTTTGTGGAATATTGACATACAGCCGCAGAGGATTTGTTTGCACGATGGTAAATAACGGTTTGGCTTGTGCCGGATTGCTACCAACATTAACTAAAGCGCCAATATCAGTTTGACGTAATGAAATGGTCCCTGAAAAAGGGGCTATCACTTTTTCAAAGCTCACGTAAGCGCGAAGTTTTTCAACGTTAGCACGCGCTTTACTAACTTCAGCCACAAGCGCTGCGGCTTGATACCGTTTATCATCGTTCGCTTGTTTAGAGACGGAATCTGTTTTCACCAGATTACCCCACCGTTTAGCCGTTATTTGAGCCAGTTTATTTTGCGCAATCACAACCTTGAGGTAATCTTCCGCTTCGCGCAATTGTGCGTCCAATTCTGGCCGCTCAATAACAGCTAAGACATCGCCTTTATGAACTCGATAACCAATATCAACATACCACTCTTTAAGATAACCATTGGCACGGGCAAAAACAGGTGCTTCATGCCAGGCAAGCAAGCTGCCAGGGAGAACAATACGCTCTTCCTTTGAGGATAGTTTAGACTTAATGATGTTCACTATGGGAATGGCTGCTTGATTCGTCTGTTTATCCAGACGAATGCTTGCGCAATAGCGAACAATAAACAAAATAGCGGCTATCGTGAATAACACGCCGATTGCAGTCAAAATAGGCTGTTTGCGTAGAATCTGCAAATGAGCATGTATTTTTTTACGCATGTTGTGAACCTTGGGGATGTAGACGGCTATGTATCATACAAAATACCGTCGGGACGAAAAATAAAGTGGCTATCGTTGCAAACGACAGCCCCCCAATGACGGCTCGGCCTAACGGTGCATTTTGTTCACCACCATCGCCGAGTCCAAGTGCCATCGGCAACATCCCGATAATCATGGCTAGTGCTGTCATTAAGACAGGACGTAATCGAGTAACACCCGCTTCAAGTGCTGAATATCGAGCATCATGACCATCCAGTAAATTCTGACGCGCAAAACTCACCATCAATATACTATTGGACGTTGCAACCCCCATGCACATAATTGCGCCCGTTAACGCAGGCACACTTAACGTGGTATGCGTTAAAAACAACATCCAGGCAATCCCTGCTATTGCCGCAGGCAACGCTGTAATTATAATAAATGGATCAACCCACGATTGAAAGTTAATCACGATGATCATGTAAACTAATACGATGGCAAAAATTAAACCCAAATACAAGGTCGTGAACGCGAGCTGTTGTGTTGCGAGCTGCCCCCGAACAAACAACTGTGAACCATCGGGCAAGTCTTTTTTTGTTTCTTCAAGGATCTGATTGATGTCATGTCCCACGGATCCCAAATCGCGCCCATCAACGCCCATAAAAATATTGATCACCGGCTGGACGTTATAATGAGAGACCACGAGTGGAACACCAGTGCGTTCAATCGATGCCATGGCACCTAAGATTTGGGGCGGCGTACTGACCGTTGTATTTGTTATGGGTGTATTTAATAATGCCTGCAACGTATCGACGCTGTATTGCGGTGTCTGCGTTGTAATTTGGTACGACATATTATTGCTCGGATCAATCCAAAAATTTGGCATGGTTTGAAAAGCACCAGAGAGC
>CANJFK010000295.1 GCA_947473535.1 Legionellaceae bacterium
CGCCGTCATCGTTTTCTCAATCTGCTCCGGCGTCGTCACCGATGCCTGCACCACCACATCGTCGTACAGCAATACTTTGAAGTGTTTACTTGTGGGCTGGCCGTCAACGAGTCCCCACGCCTCAATCGTCGCTTCCTTCGGGTTCTCAGTCCTCCGGACGATTATCCCGTCATCCTCCGACCACTTCGGCGCAGCCCTAATATCGCGCCCCCACAAAATATCCGGGAACGCCGCGTGCAACGTTTCGTTCTCCTCGAACTCCCGCATGATCTGCCGCAAAAACGCCTTGGCAATAGGCCGCGTGTGCGAGAACAACCCAAACGTGATATTCGGGTCGCGCAATATGTCCTGTATCGTCAGCCCAAACGTAATCACCGACGACTTAAAATGCTCCCGCGCCCATAAATCCACCCGCCCATCCCGGTCCTTTTCAACCTCCCGGCACCGAGCATACGCAAACTCACACAGCATATCCGCCCGCTTACACGCCCTCACCAGCAGATAATACAAATCCGCCTGACATAACGCCCGAACCACCGCCAGCAATCTGTTCTGCTCCCGCCCTACCTGCTCTAGCGCATCCCAATACCGGATCGCATCCGCCATCGGCAGCGCGTGCAAGCCCTCTATCGTCTTACTGTCCAGCGTCGTCTGCGTCATTTAGACTGGTCTAGCGCGTTATTCCAATAACGCATCATTTCCGCGTTTTTTGGATTAGGCAGCAATGATTCCAATTCTGCCACTTTTCGGGCGTGATTTTTTGCATCAGCATATCCACCTTTTGCAGTCCCCTTCCCATTCCACCGCTCTACCGCCAAATCCTCCCCATAGTTCATCACCTTTGCAGCCATCATTGCGTGCATCAATTTGGCTTGCATTTCTGATGAATTTTCAGCGGTCCACATTTCACGGATTTTAGAAAGATTATCAGGCAATCCCGCTTTTCTTAAAATCGCCCTGTAAGGCTCAGTGTCCGGATACCCCCATCCCCTTACGCCAGATGCGCCCTCAACCAACAATGTCGGCAACATCCTGTTTGCCATCGCGGGAGACAGCAAATTATTTTTCGTTGCAATCACATTTGCCTTAGCCAAAGCATTTAATTGCTCTCCAGTAATCCCTAACTCAGGCCCAAGGTTTTCATCAAAATACCGTTGCTGCGGATAATACGGAACCACCCCACCATACTTCTCCGCCCAATCGGTATTCCTGCTTGCAAGAAACATATCCCTACTACTGTACTCCCGAAGCGCATTCATTCCACGTGGCGGGGCGGAATCAGGCACCGTATTCTTTGGCCGCTGCGGATACGTATATCCAGCCGCCGCATACGCGAGCGTGTTACGAAAACGGTCCCAAATGGAATTATCCATTCTCTATATCCTCGTCTTTTACCGTCGCCCCTGCGTCGGCAAACTCCACCGCCTCCGCTAAATCCCCGTGGTCGATGTTATTAATAACCCTCTCCTCCGGCTTCGTTACCATCGGCGCCTGAATCTTACTCAGCAACTCAGCCGCCGCAAACGTCAACGCCGCATCAATCACCAAATTCCCACTCCCCGCCGCGACCCCAGCCTTCTCCGTCCCAAACCGCTTCCGGTCCAATACCCCAGCCACCTTCAACCGCGTATCCACCCTCAACTTCCCCAACGCCACCATCTCCGGGTCCGTCGAATCCGCCATCCCCACCGATTCCACCACGTAACTGTCCGCCAACCCCTTCAGCGCAAATTCATACCGCGCCATCCTCTCAGGCTCCGCTCCCATCCACGCCCATAACAAACCGTATTCAATAGCGTAGTGCTGGCATATCTCGCGTAGCGTAACGCCACTAGCCACCTGCGCCACTACAAAATACAAAAACCCCTCGTTCCCACCACTCTCCTCCACCCGGTCCTCAAACGCCTGCAAGTCCATCATCAGCACGCCAGCACGCTTCGCCAGCCGCCCCTTCGGACTTCTCAACTGCACCAGCCGCAACGCAGCCTTCCGCTTCTCGTACTCCCCCTTCACCGTCGCAACAGCCTCGTCCACAGCTATCCCCTGCGCACTGTGCTGTCCTCCCATCTCAGCCATTCGGCCCATTCAATCCCCGCATGTGAGTAACCACTTACCCCGCTTATAGCAGAAAATTTTTAGCGCCGCCAAAAAAAATGGCGAATGTAAGTGAGGGGTCTCAGCCACCGGGTGGGTCCGGCCGCGAGTTCACCCTCTCCCCCCCCCTGTCGGGCCGGGCGTTCTGCTGCGCCCCAGTGAGCACGCGCTGACATAGCCTGGGTTAGTAAGCACTCACGCTCATTGCTGCGCCGCACAGTTAGTGCATGCTCACTCCCGCTATATGTTGCAAGTGAGTGCATGCTTACCGCTTGGACTGGCACGCTATCTGCTGATGTGACGCTGTACGTCACATTGTGACGCCGTAAAACGTCACATGCCTTGGTTCGTTCCATGCGCTCCCTCTGTGGTGCCTTGCCTAGCGGCTGGCACGCTTCTGGCTTATACAGCCATGCGACACCACAACCACTAGGAGACAGCATGACTATCAATCAAATCGAGCAGCAAATCCGCCAACTCCGCCAGCGTGTATTCGATGGCACGCCAGAACAACAAGACGCCACCACGGCGGAAATAGTGCGCCTCAAGCAATTGGCAGCGCCTTATTGGAACGACAGGCAATCGGCGCACGAATCAAGCTATGCACGCGTTATGTGGATGTAACGCGCCAAACCAGCCCATGCGCCACGATCAGGCCATGGGCAATGCCTACCCACACGCCTACCCACTAAAACGCCCAAAGGCCCGTTTAAGGGCCGCGAAAGGAATGAACATGGAACTGCAAGCCGGATACAAAGCATATACAGGCTATGTTTTCACGCAAGCCGATGCCGATGCCTATAACCGCATCACACTGGAGATCGAGCGCGAGCGCTATCCGGCCACCAAAGAGTTTTTAAAGGACCAACGCCATCGGACATTCTGCCGCATCATCGGCGTGACCGGATTCTAG
>CANJFK010000296.1 GCA_947473535.1 Legionellaceae bacterium
TGATGACATGATGGTACAGGTTATCCCTGTGCAGTATGTTCCATCAGAACAACTGGTTCCGGTCCTCCGTCCGTTAATGCCACAATGGAGCAGTGTATCCGCCTATGGGCCGTCCAACATGCTAATTTTGTCCGGACGTGCCAGCAATATCAAACAATTAGCGACTATTATTAAACAAGTAGATAGCTCCTCTGCAAACGGGATTGACATGATCCCATTAAGGCATGCGTTAGCCATGGACGTGGCCAATACATTAAAGGACATCATTAAATCTCAAGCCAATGCAGGATCACACAACCAAACGATGCTCGCCGCTGACGACAGGAGTAATTCCATTCTTCTCAGTGGTAGCAAAACGGATCGTATCCGGTTACGTTTACTTATCGCCCAGCTCGATCGACAAAATCCCGGTGCAACCAACGGCAATACGCAAGTCATCTATTTAAGTTATTTGCGTGCCGAAGATTTAGTTCCCATCTTAGCGGGCATCGCGCAGGCAAGCTTCAGTGGTACCGTCGGCACAACGATTGGTACAGTGACTCGACCTGCGTTGGACAGCACCAACCCAGCGAGTATGTCTACGGGTGGCGGGACAGACTCATCAAATAACGCGCCACAACAACCCATCAGTAACCCTGCAGCCACGCCAAGCACCAGCAGTGCCAGCACACAAAACGAGGGCAGCACCAAACCTACGGTGCAAATTATTGCAGAACCAAACACCAACTCTATTATTATCAATGCACCCGCCATGCTGATACGCACGCTAAAATCAGTCATTAGTCAATTGGATATCAAACCAGCACAATTGCTGATAGAAGCGCTGGTTGCTGAAATCAATGAGAGTGATTTTAATAGCCTAGGCGTCGAATGGGGCAGTGTTGATCAAAAAACATTGAGCAATGACACCTTTAGACAAGGGTTTGCTATCCTAAATTCAAAAACATCCATTAATCAATTTCAAGCACAAATTTATGCGCTTGCTCGATTACATAAAGCCAATATTCTTTCAACACCGTCGGTCGTTGTATTAGATAATCGGCAAGCTAAAATTTTAATTGGAAAACAAGTATCCGTTCAATCATCGTCTTATCCAAATAATGCAGGCGGGACTACAACAGGCAGCCCTTTCACCACGTTTGATCGCGTCAATGTTGCCCTGCATTTATACGTCAGACCACAAATTACCCGGGGTCGCGGGATTCAAATGCAAATTGATCAAGGTAACGATACGTTAGATACAACCGACGCCGTTAACCCCGGTACAACACCAACATTCAACATCAGTGCCATTGTTACATCGGTTCATGTTGAAAGTGGCGATATCATTATTCTTGGCGGTTTAGCGCAAGATAGATTAGCAAATGATGATAACGGGATCCCTATTATAGGCGACATACCAGGTATTGGACGCTTGTTTCAGCACAAGATTAGAAATCGAGAAAAGAAAGTACTGATGGTCTTTATTCGCCCCCATATTTTAAAAACAGAACAGGATGCATTGTATGTAACCGGCGGCAAATACAACCATGTACGCCAGGACGAATTAGACATTGTGCGGTCACAAGACCAATACTACCCGCACGATAAAGAAACGATAGCACCACCGCTGCATCAATCCATCCTCCCGAAACCTTTCTGCCGTGTAGCAAGTCAACCCAATATGATGATGAAATAATGGACAAGCAAAAACGACTGCCTTATCTGTTTGCCAAAAAACAAGGCGTCGTTGCCGCGCACATCGAGCACACTGGGTCCGCGCTAATTTATCACTTGCCAAACACGCCACTGCAGATCTTTGCTGAAGTAAAGCGTATTTTGCAATGTGAATTGCATTTAAAAGAAGTGAATGCGGTAGAATTTCAGCAACATTTAACCCATTTTTATCAATCTCAATCGTCAATCTTAGATGCGACAGAGGGCATGGAGGATGATTTAGATTTGATGAAACTTGCAGGGCAATTACCGACAAGTGAAGATTTATTAGACAACCAAGACGATGCGCCTATTATTCGACTGCTCAACGCCCTGTTTACGCAAGCCATCAAGCAAAAAGCATCTGATATCCATATAGAAACGTATGAAAATCGTGTTTTGGTGCGTAATCGCATCGATGGTGTGTTACAAGAAGTACTCGAAATTCAGCGCGGTATCGCACCACTCGTGATTTCCCGCGTCAAAGTAATGGCTAAATTGGACATCGCAGAGAAACGTATACCCCAGGATGGCCGTATTGCATTACGCATCGGTGGTCACAATATTGACGTACGTGTATCAACCCTACCTTCCAACCATGGGGAGCGGATTGTTTTAAGAATATTGGATCAGCAAGCCGCGCAATTGGATTTAAGTTTGTTAGGAATGCCCACGGGCGCACTCCGAATTATTCGGAAAATGATAGCACAACCACATGGTATCCTTCTGGTCACGGGCCCAACAGGCTCGGGCAAAACCACCTCGCTGTACGCCATGTTAACCGAATTGAATCAGGTGAGTCGTAATATTTTAACGATAGAAGCTCCTATTGAATATGATTTACCTGGCATTGGCCAAACCCAAGCAAACCCAAAAGTTCAAATGACGTTTGCTAAAGGCTTACGGGCCATTCTACGGCAAGATCCCGACGTGGTCATGATCGGTGAAATTCGGGATCTGGAAACAGCTGAAATTGCTGTACAAGCGAGTTTAACGGGCCATTTAGTTCTCTCAACCCTGCATACCAACAGTGCCCTCGGCGCGCTAACACGTTTACATGATATGGGCGTTGAATCGTTTCTCTTATCATCCAGTATCGTCGGTTTAATTGCTCAGCGTCTCGTTAGAAAGCTATGCGAACACTGTAAAAAATCGCATGTCTTACGTGATGATGAGCGAGCGCTAATGGGCATTACTGACAATACTGATTTATCTCATGTCTATGAGCCACAAGGCTGTGATCAGTGTAATCAACTGGGCTATCGAGGTCGAACCGGTATTTACGAATTAATCACAATGGACGAA